>NZ_JBHJUK010000006.1:0-14620 GCF_042266225.1 Kitasatospora sp. NPDC056181 | reverse complement strand
GGGGCCGGGGCGGGCGCCGCCGCGCCGGCCCCACCCCGCCCCGCCCCCCCCCCGGGGGGGCGGGCCCGGGGGGGGGGGGCCCCCCCCCGCCGCCCCCCCCCCCCCCCCGACCGTTGTGACCGACCGAGGAGAGAAGGCAACGGCATGGCCCGGAAGACGAAGACCGACGGCCGTGGGCCGCGTCGGACCCTCTGGCTCAGGACACTGGCCGCGGTGGCGGTCTGCGGCCTCGCGGTCGGCGGACTGGCCGCCTACCGGACCGTCTCCGACGAGACCTCGGAGCGGCCGGTGACCGGCGACGAGGCGTCACGGCTGGCCCTGTCGCGGCTGAACCTGTACCAGGCCGCTCCGGTGGCGGTGGTGCTCACGGCGGCGGAGGGCGGCGGCGTACAGGTCAGGGTCGAGGGGATCGTGGACCACCGCACCCGCCGGGGTGCGGGCCGCTACCAGGTCACCGGGGCGAACGGCCCGCTCGACCACGGTCTGATCGTCTGGGACGCCGGCGGCCTGGGCCTGGCCCCCGCGCCCGAGGGCGACGCCGGGCCGCCCTGGCAGCAGGCCGAGCGCGTCCCCCGGGCGGGCTGGTCGCCGCGCCAGTACACGGCGGATCCGCTGGACGCCGGGCTCCGGTTGATGGTCCAGCTCGGCGCGGACCGGCCCGACAACCCGCTGCTGCTCGCCCAGTCGGGTGCGCGTTGGCTCGGCCGGGACCGGATCGACGGCCGGGACTACGACCGGTTCGCCGGACCGCGTGCCCAGGGAGCCGCGCCCGACACCGGGCGCTCGCCGCTGACGTACTGGGTCGACGGCGAGGGCACGCTGCGGCGGGTGACGATGCGGATGGCGGACCTGGGCACCCCGACGACCGTGGAGTTCTCCGGGCGCAACGGCGACGCGAAGCTGCCCGAGGCGCCGTGGCTCACGGGGTGACGGCGGAGGTGACCCGAGGCGGTGTCCCGGTGCTCAGCCCACCTTCTGGGGGGCGTCGGCGGGATCGGCGGGGAGCCGGTAGGCGTTCGGGTCGACGGCTCCCGGCAGGTCGGTGGCCGGGCGGCCGGGAGCCGTCGGGTCGGGCAGCGAGGGCTGCGCGGGCGGGGCCTGCACCTGGCTGAAGGGGATGCCGGGTGGCGCCTGGACCGGGGCCGTGCGGCCGGCGGCCAGCGGCCCGCGCCCCTGGACGCCGCACCCGGCCAGCGTCTCCAGGCCGTCGGGGCTCTGGACGGTGGGCCGGTTGTCGGTGAAGCAGTTGCCCGGGTCGGCGGAGGCCAGGACGAGGTCGGCGCCGTTGCCGTCCGTGCGGTTGCCCTCGACGCGGTTGCCGCTCGCCGGGTGACCCGGCGGATCGGTGACGAGCACCCCGGCGGCGCGGTTGCCCCGGACGAGGTTGCGGAGCACCTGGTTCGCCGTTCCGCCGCCGATCCCGATCCCGATCCCGAAACCCCCGTCCGCCTGTTCCGGGGTGTCGGCGGCGTTGTTGTCGGCCACGACGTTGCCCGCGATCACCGCGCCGTGCTGGGGTGCGAGGGCCTCCAGGTCGTTGGAGTTCACCGTGACGCCGACCCGGTTGCCGACCACGCGGTTGCCCAGCACCGACAGCCCGTCCGAGGCGTTGGTCAGCTCGATGCCGACCGCGTTGCGCTCCACCGTGTTGCCGCGCACCACGGTGTCGCACGGCTTGCACTGGCCGACGTAGATGCCGGAGTCGGCCTGCCCGGAGGCGTAGGAGTCCTCGATCACGCCGCCGCGGGCGTCGAAGGCGTAGATGCCGTACAGGCCGTTGTCGTAGGCCGTCACCCGGGTCGCCCGGAAGCCCTGGACGACCGGGAAGCGGGCGGTGTCCAGCGGGTCGTACGCGGACCCGCCCGCGCCGTGCTGCTGCAGCTTCTCGTCGGTGACCCCGGTGAACAGGACTCCGTTGGCGAGGTACCCGTGGACGGTGAGGTTCTCCACCACCGAGCCCGGGCCGGTGACGGTGACGCCGTTGACGAGCCGCAGCCCCCCGTCGAGGACCACGGAGTTGCGGTCCGTCCCGCGCAGGACGATGCGGGCCTTGGCCACGCGTACGCTCTCGCGGTAGACACCCGGGCCGACCAGCACCGTCTCGCCCTCCCGGGCGACGTCCACGGCCTTCTGGATGGTGGGGAAGTCCTCCGGCACCCGGAGCACGCTCCCGGCCGGGTGCTCCGCGTCCGCGGAGCCCGAACCGCCGGAGGAGCACCCGGCGGCTGCCAGGGCGACCGACACGACCAGGGCAGGCAGGCGTCGCAGGGCGGCCGCCCGGAACGCCGGCGGCCGGGCGGCCGCCGAGGTCAACGGATCGTCAGAAGGCATGATTTGCATGGCAAGTGTTCTATCGTCTCCAATAGGGCGCATGCCTACCGAACCGGAAAACGCGCAGCCGTCGACCGGGCCCGCCGTGACCGGTGTCGGGCGGCGGAGGGCACTGCTCGCCGCCGGAGGGGTCCTCGCCGCCGGGATCGGCGCGGCGGTCGGCGAACTGGCGGGCGGCGACCGCACGTCCGGCCACCGCGGCGCCACCGGCGGACCGCCCCCGGAGGCCGCGGTCCCCTTCCACGGTGCCCGGCAGGCCGGGGTGACGTCCCCCCAGCCCGCCGCCACACAGCTGATCGCCTTCGACCTCCCGCAGACCTCCGCCGCCGCGGACCGGGAGGCCCTGCGCGCGCTCCTCGACGCACTCACCCGGACCCTGTCGTCCGCGGCGTCCGACGCGCCGGCCGACCCGCGGTTGCAGGGCGGCGGCACGACCCGGCTCACCTCCCTGGTCGGTGTCGGCCCGGCGCTCGCCACCCGGCTGGGGCTCAACGTCCCGGCCCGGCTGGAGGACCTGCCGCCGTTCCCCGGCGACCGGCTCGACCCGGCGCGCGGCGGCGGCGACCTGCTGCTGCAGGTGTGCGCCGCCGACCACTGGACACTGGCCGTCGTCGCCGAGCTCGCCGGGTCGGCGGCCCGGGCCGCCGGTGCCGCACCGCGCTGGTCGCAATCCGGGTTCCTGCCGCCGACGGCCCCGGGCACCACCCCGCGCAACCTCTTCGGCTTCAAGGACGGCACGGCCAACCCGGACGACGCGGCCGCCCGGCAGTGGGTCTGGGGCCCGCCCGGGCCGCACGAGAACGGCACCGTCCTGGTCTACCGGCGCATCCGCATGGACACCGCCGCCTTCGCGGCCCTCCCCGAGGACCGGAAGAACCTGGCGATGGGCCGGCGGATCGGCGACGGCGCCCCGCTCACCGGCACCGCCGAGCACGACGAGCCGGACATCTACACCAAGAACCCGGACGGCTCCTACGTCATCCCCGCCACCGCTCACGTCCGCCTCACCAGCCCCCGCCTCGACGGCGGCGCCCGGATGCTCCGCCGCGGCTACAGCTACGACGACGGACCGGCCGACCGGGGCCTCCTCTTCTGCGCCTTCGTGCGCGACCCCGCCCAGTTCTCCCGCGTCCAGTCCCGCCTCGCTGCCCGCGACGCCCTGAACCCCCACCTCGAACACACCGCTTCGGCCGTCGCGTACGTCCTCCCGGGCGCCCGGGAGGGCGGCACCCTCGGCGAGGTGCTCTGGGCATGACGCCCGTCGGGCTCCGGGCCTGACGTCCGCTGACCTTCCCCCGGCCCGACGGGCCCGTCGGGCCCCGCGCCGTGCGGCCCGGCCACGGGGTACCGGGCGGACCGGCCCGGTGCCAGACTGGTCCTGAGGGCTGGAGGCCGCCATGGGGTTCTACGCCGATCAGGTGGTGCCGCGGATCGTCAACGTCGTATGCGGGACGAAGGAGGCCGCGCACCTGCGGCGGAGGGTCTGCGAGGGGCTTGAGGGCGATGTCCTGGAGATCGGGTTCGGCTCGGGGCTGAACGTCCCGTTCTATCCGGCGGCCGTGACCCGGGTGACCGCGGTGGACCCCTCCGAGGTGGGCTGGAAGCTGGCGGCCGACCGGTTGGCGGCGACCCCCGTCCCGGTCGAGCGCGGCGGCCTGGACGGTCAGGTGCTGCCGTTCCCGGACCACTGCTTCGACGCGGCGCTGTCGACCTGGACGCTGTGCACCGTCCCGGACGTCGAGGCGGCCCTGCACGAGGTGCGGCGCGTGCTCAGGCCCGGCGGGACGCTGCACTTCGTCGAGCACGGTCTGGCCCCGGAGGGGGACGAGGCCGTGCGCCGCTGGCAGCGGCGCCTCGACCCGTTGGAGCAGCGGTTGTTCGCCGGGTGCCACCTGACCCGTCCGGTCGCCGATCTGCTGACCGGCGCGGGCTTCGTCATCACCGATCTCGACGTGTTCTACGAGAAGGGCGCCCCGAAGCCGATGGGGGCCGACTCCCTCGGGGTCGCCGTCTCGCCCGCCTGAACGGCCCCGGCCGGTGTGCCGGAGCGGTCGGGCGGCGGCCGCCGGAGCAGGCGGTCGGTGGACCGCCTGCCGAACGGACGGCGCCGGGCCGGCCATGGACCCGGCCCGGCGGCGACCCGCCGTCTACGCGGTGGCCTCCCGGTGCGTGCCTGCCGTCAGGGCCCAGATGACGAAGATGTCGATGGCGATCAGGACGATGGCCCAGAAGGGGTAGTAGGGCAGCCACAGGAAGTTGACGATCATGTTCAGCCCTGCGGCGACCACACCGAGGATCCGTGCCCACATCGCGCCGGTGAAGAGCATGAAGCCCGCCACCACGATGAGCAGGCCCAGGATGAGGTGCAGCCAGCCCCAGCCGGTGACGTTGAACTTGTAGACGTAGTTGCCGGTGATGACGTAGCGCTCGTCGTTGACGATGGCGCCGATCCCCTCAAGGACGGCCATCGCCCCGCCGAAGATCATCAGGCAGGCTGCGAAGGTGGTCCAGCCGGTCGCGAACGGCTTCCGGCTGACGTTGCTCGCCATGATCGGGCTCCTTCGGATAGATCCGTCGCCCGTTTCCGTGCGACCCGGTCGGAGATCTCCTCCACCAAGTTCGCACGACCGCGGTACGGCTGCTACTCCGGCGGGTGCCGTCCGGCGCTCCGCCGGCGACGGTGGCTCCGCCGGGGTGGGACGGCCCCGTCGTCGCGCCCGCCGGCCGACTGGGTCCAGTGGCCCCGGTGGGCGGGCCGGTCGGCTGTGGCGGCCGGGTGCGTGCAGGTGCGAGGATCGAGGCGACGCGAAGGAGAGGCGCTTTCCCGCTGCGCCTCGCCGGAGGACGGTGAGAGCGATGGACGAGATCGGCCGAGCAGGGTGGGTGGCCATCGGTGTCGCCGGCATGGCGTTGGCCGGAGCCGCCCATGCCGTGATCGGGGCGGAACACATCATGAAGGAGCTCGTGCGGTCACCGGGGCAGGCGAGCGGTGATTCGAGGTCGGCCGGCCCGGAGGCCCGGGCGGTCAGCGGACCGGGTGGCTGGATCCTGCTCGGCTCCCTGCTCCTCGCGGCCGGGGCCGTCGCCCACGTCGTGGGTGCCACCGGGACGATCGTGAAGGAGATCCTGCACGTAACGGCCCGTTGACCGCAGCGGTGCCGCGCCGGCCCGCCCCGTCACGAACCGGCCCTTCGGTCGACCTCTGGTCTGACGGATCGTCAGAATGCTCCCACTGCACGGCGGTCGGAGCGGCCGCAGCGGTCACGTTCCGGGTCGGGCCGGGACGGTCTTGTCGGTCCCAGGGCGCGTCCGACGGGGCTCCTCCGGGTCGGCCAGGTTCAGGTGGCGGCGGAGGAAGTCCAGGTGCGCCGCCACGGCCTGCTCGTGTGCGGCGAGGAATGGCGCGTAGTGGCCTCCGGGCAGGCGCACCAGTTCGCCGCGCGGGGCCCGGCGGGCGACGCGCTCGGCCGCGGCCGGCAGTGCGGAGTGGTCGTCCTCGCACACGACCACGAGCAGCGGGCAGGCGATGCGCGGCGCGTGCCGTCCCGGCCGGTAGGTGCCCAGGGTGAGCACCGAGCGCGCGGCCACCACCTGGGGCCAGTCCGGGTACCCGGCCTCGGCGCCCAGCGCGCGCACGCCGTCCGGCACGTCCGGCGTGGTCAGCGCCGCGACCTCGCCCGGCCTCCCGCCCAGCGGGATCAGGAGCGGCTCCCGGCCGACCAGGCCGCCCGCCGCGTCGAGCAGGCCCAGGCCGAGCACCCGGAGCGCCGTGCCCTTGTGCTGGAACGCCATCGCGTGGCTCGTCGCGGCCGGCCCGCCCGCGTTCGCCGACTGCGCGACGGCCGCCGCCAGGCGCCGGTCGCGCGCGGCGAGCGCGAAGATGTGGCCGGCCGACGCGGAGAACCCCCAGGCCGCGATCCGGTCGCCGTCGACGCCGGGAAGCGTCCGCGCGTGCTCCACGGCGGCGCTCCAGTCGTCGAGCGCCTCGCGGACGTGTACGACCTGCCGCGGGCTGCCGCCGCTCCCGCCCAGGCGCCGGTAGTCGAACGCGAGCACGCTCAGCCCCGCTGCGTGGAAGCGTGCGGCGAACCGGTCGGTGGCCGGCTCCTTCGTGACCGCGAAGCCCCCGGCCATCACCACGCAAGCGCCGGTGGTGCCCGGATAGTGCCAGGCCGCGAGCTCGACCGGGCCGCTGCGCAGGCGCACGGCGACGCGGGGCGGGGGCGGAGTGGGCCGGCCGGGCTGGAGGGGGACGCCATCGGTGCTCATGCTGACCTCCGGGAACGGAGCGGATCGACCGTGAAGGACCGTCATAAAAAGTGAACCACATGGTTCGCAATTGGTCGACCGCACCGTCGGCCACGGTCCCGGTCGTCGGGATCCGCCCTGGTCAGCCCCTCTCTCCGGCCGCCTCCTCCCGCTCCAGCATCCGCAGGAGCGCCGCGAAGCCGGCCTCGCCCGTGTCCTGCGGCCCGCCGATGCGCCGTTGCACGAGCAATCCGCGCAGCGCTGCCAGGATCAGCTCGGCGACCTCCTGCCTGCGCCGCTCCTCCCAGTCGGCGGGGCACAGCGCACGCAGCGCCGGCAGGATCGAGGACGTCGCGTCCAGGGCGAGCGAACCGTGCCGCTCCGGGTCGTACATGGCCAGGCCCAGCGCCTGGTCCAGGGCGCGCGCCCCCTCGTCCGGACCGGACAGCAGCGGCCAGATCGCGCGTACCCGCTCGGCCAGGCTCGTCGGCGCGGCCCGCCCCGCCGCGAGCCCGCGGTCGACCCGCCGGGCGCGAAGCCGTTCCACGGCCTCCCGCAAAAGGTCCTCCGCGCTCGGGAAGTGGTAGAGCAGGACCTTGTGCGTCGTGCCCGCCGCCTTCGCCGCGCGCCGTAGCGAGAAGCCGACCAGGCCCTGCTCGGCGATGTCGGCGGTGACCAGCTTCAACAGCTCCTCCCGGCGCGCCTGCCCGCGCGGGGAGCTTGCCGAACGGCGGTACCCCGGGGCCGCGGCGGACTGCTCCGGCGCGTCCGGCCCGGTGTCGACGTGATCGTTTCGCATGCCACCAGCTTCCTGGATCGGGCCCCGCCCCCACCAGCGTGCCGGCGGCGCCACCGCATTCGCCGCGACGTGCGGCCCCGCGCGGCCGTGGTCCGGTGGGCGTCCGGATTGGGGGAGCCCCGACTCCCCGGCACCTGCCGCGAGGTCGCCCCCGGGGTCGCGTCGGCCGGGGTCGACGACTGTGACGCAGGTCACGGCGGACGGAGAACCTGCGCGCCGCATCCGGCGTCTGGCTGGTGTGAGATCACGCAGGAGAGCACTGGACGAGCTGGACGAGGAACGCCTCGTCAAGCTGGTGGCCAGGGGCGACCGAGGGGCGTTCGACGAGTTGTACCGGCGCACGTCGCCGTGGCTGGCGGTGCGGTTGCGCCGCCGCTGCGCCGACGAGCAGATCGTCGCCGAGGTCATGCAGGAGACCTATCTGGCGGTGTGGCGCGCGGCCGACGCGTTCGCCGGGAGCGCGGTCGGCGGGACGGCCGTCGGGTGGTTGTGGACGATCGCGGCGCGCCGCCTCGTCGACGCCTTCCGGCGCCGCGCCCACCACGCCGAACCGCCGGTCGCCGCCGCCGAGCGGGCGGTGGTGCCCGCGGCGGAGGAGGAGGCACTCGCCGGGACCGTCGGCGGCGACGTCGGCGACGCCCTGCGGCGACTGGCCCCGGAACTCCGCGAGGTACTGCAGGCCACGGTGCTCGACGGGCTCTCCGTCCGGGAGACCGCCGTCCTGCTCAGACTGCCCGAAGGCACGGTCAAGACCCGCGCCCGCCGGGCCCGGATCGCGATGCGGGAGGCGCTGGCATGAGCGAGCGGATCGTCAGGAGCGGGGAACACCCGTCGAGGCGGCTGATCGACGACTACGCACGTGGTGACGCGGCGATGGCCGCGGACACGGTGTGGGCCCTGGAGGCCCACCTGGAGACGTGCGCGCCGTGCCGGAGCGACCTGGCGGCCTCCGTGGCCACGGAGGCTCCCGACCTCACCGCGCTCCTCGGCACCGTCCGGGCCGGTCTCGAACCGCAACTGGACGCGGCCGTCAGGGCGCCCTCGCGGCGGTACCGCCCGAGGTGGGTCTCGACCTGGCTGACGCCGGTCATGGCCCCGTGGCTGGCCATGACCGGCATCGTCACCCTGGCGGCGCTGCTGCTGGACGCGATCGCGTCGCCGCCGTTCTTCGGCGGCGCGTCCCCCCTGGTGCCGATCGCGCCCGTGCTGCCGCTGTTCGGCGTCGCCGCGTCGTGGTCGCGCGGCCTGGACCCGGCGTACGAACTGACGGCCTCGACCGCCCGCTCCGGCCTGCCCCTGCTCCTCCGGCGCACCACGGCGGTCCTCGCGGTGGTCCTGCCCGGGCTCCTGGTGGGGGGATGGCTGAGCGGGACCATGACGGCCGCGCAGTGGCTGCTGCCCTCCCTGGCCTTCACCTCCACCGCCCTGGCGTTGGGCAGCGTGGTCGGTGTGACCCGCGCCGCCACCGGGCTGGCGGTCGCGTGGGGCGTCGTCGTCGTGACACCCGCCTGGGCCACCGGCCGCGTCCCCCTCGCCCTGGAGCTCGTCCTGGAGTCCGACCGGCTGCCCCTGTGGGGACTGCTCCTCGCACTCGGCACCGGCGCCGTGATCGCCCGCAGGAACGCGTACTCAACGCTGTGAAACCACCACCGACCCTCGGAAGGGACCATTGCATGCCGCTCAAAACGAGCGTGGCCGACACCGCGCCGAAGACCTACGCCTGGGAGATCCGGGCCGCCGGCCTGAGAGTCCGCGTCGGCCGGAAGAAGATGGCCGTCGACGGGCTCGACCTCTCCCTGGGCATCGGCACCCACGGCCTCCTGGGGCCCAACGGAGCCGGTAAGACCACCCTGATCCGCACCCTGGCCACCGTGCTGCGCCCCACCGAGGGTGAACTGGAGCTGCTCGGCACCGCCGCCGGCGGGCTGGCCGACCACCGGGCCCTGCGTCGCCGGATCGGCTACCTGCCGCAGGACTTCGGCTACTACAAGCGCTTCACGGTGCGTGAGTTCGTCGAGTACATGGCCTGGTTGAAGGAGGTGCCGAAGGCGGAGGTCCCCGCGGCCGTCCAGCGGGCCGTGGAACGGGTGGGTCTGGCGGACCGCGCCGACCACCGGATGAAGACCCTGTCCGGCGGCATGGTGCGGCGGGCCGGCATCGCCCAGGCCATCGTCAACGACCCCGCGGTGCTGCTCCTGGACGAGCCGACGGCCGGCCTGGACCCGGCGCAGCGACTGCGCTTCCGCGAACTGCTGCAGGAACTGGGCCGGGACACCTGCGTGGTCGTCTCCACCCACCTGGTCGAGGACGTCGCGGCCGCCTGCTCCGACGTGGTGCTCTTCGCCGACGGCCGCCTCGTCTTCCAGGGCACGCCCGAGCAGCTGGCCGCGGCGGGCGGGACCGAGCACCCGGGCGACAGCCCGCTGGAGCGCGGCTACTCGGCGCTGCTCAGCGACTCCGGCCGTCCGGGAGGCAACTGGTGAACGGACGTGTCCTGCGCATCGAACTGAAGCGCTCCGTCGCCCCGTGGGCCGGTGTCGTCGTCCTGGGCGGCAGCCTGGCGGTCTTCTGCCTGATCGACGGGATCTGGTGGAGGGGCACCGCGGGGTGGACGGCCCAGTGGACCACCATGGCCATGTGGACCCGGTACCTGCTGGCCTTCTGGTGGCCGCTCGTGGTGGGCATGGGGGCGGTGTACGGGCTGCGCGAGTCCCGCTCGCGGACGGCCGAGCTGCTGGCGACCACGCCGCTGCCGGCCTGGCGCCGTGCGGCGGTGCCGACCGGTGCGATCGCGCTCGCGCTGGCGTCGGGCTTCGGGCTCCTGATCCTCGTGGGCGGAGTCCAGGTGGCCCTCGGCCGGACCACCTACACGGCGCTCGGCTGGCTGCCGATCTCGCTCGTGGCGGCCCTGGCCCTCGTTGCGGGGGCCGTGTTCGGCATGGGCGTGGCGCGGGCCCTGCCCTCCGTGCTCACCCCGCCGGCCCTCGTGGTGCTGTTCCTCATGATGACGGGCCTCCTCCTGCGGCAGGGCGGTGACGGGGAAGTGCCGGCGGGCATCGCGCCGAACCGGCTCGCCCAGCTGTCCCCGACGGTCGTGGAGCCGCGGGAGATGCTGCTGACCCTGTCCGGCCGCGTGCACCTCGGCCAGACGCTCTGGCTGCTCGGCCTGCTCGCCACCGGCTTCGTCCTGTTCTCGGCCGTGACCCGCCGGGCCCGGTTGCTCGGGGTGGTCCCCGTCCTGGTCGGCGCGGCCCTGGCCCTGCTGGTCCTGCCGGCCGCTGCCCGCGACACCTACGTCGTCGACAAGGCCGCCGCCGCCCCGGTCTGCGACGGGCCGGTGTGCGTGACGCAGGCGAACCGCTCACGCCTGCCCGAGCTCGCGCTGCGCAGCACGGAGGCGCTGCGCGTGCTGCGCGGCGTCCTGGGCGACCAGGCACCGAACACGGTGCGGGAGGACACCAGGCTGCGCGCGCTCGGCGGGGACCGCGAGCTCTCCGGCGACGTGGTGCTGGTCGACTTCGACGAGCGGCTGTTCGCTGAGGCGAAGGGTGAGGCACTGACCCGCGCACTGATCTCCCAGGGGCTGGCACCGAACTGCCACGGGTACAGCGACCGGGAGGGCGGGGGGAGCGACGACGTCGCCCTCCAGAGCATCGCCGTGAGCTGGGCGCTCCACGACTCCCAGCTCCGACCACTGCAGGAGAGGGGCACCGACGTGTACTCGGAGAAGACCTGGGCGGACGCCGACGCGGCCTGGCAGAAGCTGTCGGCGGTGTCAGCGGCCGAGCAGCGCTCCCGGATCGTCCAGCTGCGGGCCGGCGCCCTCTCCTGTTCGCGGCACGGTCAGTTCCTGCTGCTGGCGGGGGAGGCGGCCCGATGAGGTGGCTGACCCTGTACGCCCGTTCACGGCAGGTGCCCGGCTCGGCCGCCGCGATCGCGCTGGTCTCGCTGGCGCTGTGGGTGCTGCACAGCCCGGGCCCGATGGACCTGGGAACGGCAGTCCTCGTCCTCACCGCGAACGTGGCGGCCGCCTCGGCCGGGCTCGGCGGGTGGGACGTCGCGCTGGAGCGGACGGCGGCGATCCGGTGGATGCCCCGCCGGGCGGCGCACGTGCTGCTGATCGGTGCGGCCGCCGGCCTGGCCCTGCTGACCGTCCAGACGGTGGGCGTGGAGCTCGCCCCCACCGCGGTCGTCGTCCGGGACAGCGCGGGCCTGGTCGGCCTGGCCGCGCTCGGGGCGGCGCTGTTCGGGGCCCAGTTCGCGTGGACCCCGCCGACCGCGTGGCTCGCGGTCACGCTCCTCGTCCCGGTTCCGGACGGCAGGGTGGGAGAGGTGGTCCACTGGATGCTCTTTCCCTCGGGTACGTCGGCGTCCGCCGCGATCGCGTGGGCCCTGTTGGCGACCGGCACGGTGGCGTACGCCGTGGCAGGACCGAGGCGGTAGTCCGCCACCGCGTCATGGCGTCCGGCGGTACGGGCGGTCCGGCACCGGACCGCCCGTACCGCCGTACGTCGGACGCCGTGCCGGACCGCCCGCCGGACCGCTCGTCGGGCGGGCCTTGAGGCCGGCCGGTCCGGCCACCGCTGGTGCTCAGGGTGGCCGGCGCTGCGGGATCCGTCCGCCCCTGACGCGGCCTCACTCCGCCCGCGCCGCATGCGTGCGCAGGCCGGGAGCCGGGGGGCGGTGGCGTACGGGGGATCCGGTGGCCCGGAGAATGGTGCGGAAGGTTCCACCCGAAGTACAGAGAAAGCGATCTCCCCCATGGATCTCGGCGTGCGCTGGAAGCTGCACGGTGACGGGCGGACGCCCGCACCGGGAGCGGTCGTCCGCCCCGACGAACGACTCTCCTGGCCCCGAACGGCGGGGCTCGGCGCCCAGCACGTGGTGGCGATGTTCGGCGCGAGCTTCGTGGCGCCCGTGCTGATGGGGCTCGACCCCAACCTGGCGATCATGATGTCCGGCGTCGCGACCGTCATCTTCCTGCTGGCGACCCGCGGTCAGGTGCCCAGCTACCTCGGCTGCTCGCTGTCCTTCGTCGGTGTGGCCGCGGTGATCCGGGCTCAGGGCGGCACCAGTGCGACGGTCACCGGTGCCGTGTTCGTGGTGGGTGTGGCGCTGTTCCTGGTGGGCCTCGCCGTCCAGCGGTTCGGGGCGCGGATCATCCACGCGGCGATGCCGCCGATCGTCACCGGCGCCGTCGTCATGCTGATCGGCTTCAACCTCGCGCCCGTCACCGCCTCGACCTACTGGCCGCAGGACCAGTGGACGGCGCTGCTGGTGATGCTGTTCACCGGGCTGGCGGTGGTGTGCCTGCGCGGCTTCTGGTCGCGCGTGGCGATCTTCCTCGGGCTGCTCTTCGGCTACGGGATCTCGTGGCTGCTCGACCGGGTCTTCGGGAAGATCCACTCGGTGGACGCGAGCGGGCACGCCACCGACCACTGGCGCTTGGACCTGTCGGGCGTCGGCCAGGCGGACTGGCTCGGCCTGCCCGCCTTCCACGGCCCCTCCTTCCAGTGGTCCGCGATCCTGGTGGCCCTGCCCGTGGTGATCGCGCTGGTCGCGGAGAACGCCGGGCACGTCAAGGCCGTGGGGGAGATGACCGGCCGGACGCTGGACGACAAGCTCGGTACCGCGATCTCCGCGGACGGCGTCGGCTCCATGCTCTCGACCGCGCTCGGAGGCCCGCCGAACACCACGTACTCCGAGAACATCGGCGTCATGGCGGCCACCCGCGTGTACTCCACCGCCGCCTACTGGGCCGCGGCCGGCTTCGCGCTGCTGTTCGGCATCTGCCCGAAGTTCGGCGCCGTCGTGGCCGCGATCCCCGGCGGGGTGCTCGGCGGCATCACCGTCATCCTGTACGGCATGATCGGCCTGCTCGGCGCGCAGATCTGGATCAGGTCCGACGTGGACCTGCGCAACCCGCTGAACCTGGTGCCGGCCGCCGCGGGCATCATCATCGGCATCGGCAACGTCACCCTGAAGTTCACCGACACCTTCAGTCTCAGCGGCATCGCGCTGGGCACCCTGGTCGTCATCACCGGCTACCACGTGCTGCGGGCGCTGGCCCCCGCGCACCTCAAGACGGAGGAGCCGCTGCTGGACGCGGGCACCTCCTCCTACGACGTGGACGACGCCGACGACGGGGGCGACGTGGACGCCGGGAACTCCGGGAAGTCCGGGGACTCCGGGGAACCGGGCGGGGCGGAGCGGCGCACCCGGTAGCGGTACGCCCGGCGGGGGTGGTGCGGTACGCCCGGGGCGTCCGCACAGCCCCCGCCGCGGTGCCCCCGGCCGGCCGGGGGACGTGCCCGAAAGGGCCGCTGCGGGCCGGCCCGCTTGGCCCGACGGCCCGTCAGGTGGTCGAATCGCTCCGTGCGTCCCGGCCGACCGGCCCGGGCGGCGTCCTTTCCGGCCACTCATCCCCAGGGAGACGCATGTCGTTCCTGTCCCGCTACCGCAAGACCGCCGTCGGCCTCATGGCCCTCACCACGTTCGCGATCTCCTGCGGCTCGGCCACCGCCAGCAGCTCCGCCGCCGCGGCGGGCAAGGTCCTGTGGACCCCGAGCACCAGCAAGGGAGCGTCCTCCTTCGCCGCCGTCCAGTGCGCCGCGGGCGGCTTCGGCGTCGTCAAGGACTCCGTCAAGGGCAGTGTGTGGCGGGCGTTCCAGGCCGCGGGGGAGGAGCGCTGCGAGACGGTCGGCCCCGACCTGAAGGAGGGCGACACCTTCTACCTCGGCTGGTCGTCCAAGGTGGACATCAAGGACTCGAACAGCCGTTACGTCTTCCAGCTCAAGTGCTCGCCGAGCACGGACACGGCGAACCACCCGATCGAGATCGACGCGACGACCGGGCGGATCCGCCTCCAGGAGTGGGACGTCGACCACGTCGCGCACCAGCTGTGGACCGCGCCGACCGCCAACAACCAGTGGCACTCGTACGCGCTGAAGATCCGCCTGGGCCGCACCAACGGCACCATCGACTTCTGGTTCGACGGTGTGAAGCAGACCTTCACCACCGGCTCGGGCACCTTCAAGGGCACCACCTGGGACGGCGACCGCAACTACCTCAAGTGGGGCTCCTACCACCCCTCCTCGGGGGACGCGACGAACACCTTCACCAGCCCGGTCATGGCGACCACCCTGGAGGCGGCCACCGCCGGCTCGTGAGGGCCCGGCGGACCGGCCGGGCCTGCTGCTCCCCGTCCCCAGGGGCCTCGGGAGGACCCGACCGGGCCGGCCC
>NZ_JBHJUK010000005.1:97305-166763 GCF_042266225.1 Kitasatospora sp. NPDC056181 | reverse complement strand
GGGTATCCCCGAGGACCTCCTCCTGCTGGGCGAGGGTGGTCTCGAACAGGGGGATGGCGCGGGCGAGGTCATCCGCGGCCTGGTATGCGGCGGCGAGGTTGTTGCGGGTGGCCAGCGTGCTGGGGTGGGTGTCCCCGAGAACCTGTTCGCGTTGGGCGAGGGTGGTCTCGAACAGGGGGATGGCGCGGGCGAGGTCGCCGGCCTCCTGGTAGGCGGCGGCGAGGTTGTTGCGGGTGGCGAGCGTGCTGGGGTGGGTGTCCCCGAGGGCCTCCTCCTGCTGGGCGAGGGTGGTCTCGAACAGGGGGATGGCGCGGGCGAGGTCACCCGCGGCCTGGTACGCGTTGGCGAGGTTGTTGCGGGTGGCGAGCGTGCTGGGGTGGGTGTCCCCGAGGGCCTCCTCCTGCTGGGCGAGGGCCCTTACTAGCAGGCGGACGGCGTGGGTGGGATCGTCGGCTTCCTGGTAGCTGTTACCGGTGATCGTATTTGCGTAGATGTCGCCGGTGATCGCGGCGCCGATGGTGGAGGCGGCGATGGACCGTGCCCCCGATGCGGTGATCGTCACCGTTCCGTGGGCTGGTGCGGGGAGGAGGCTGGCGAGTTCGTTGCGCAGGTCGGTGTCGTCTCGCAGGGCTCGTTTGATCTGCTGGCGCAGGGCGGCGGCGGCGTGCTCGTCGCGGGTTTTTTTGGCGGCATCTTGGACGGCTGCCTCCAGCTCGGCCTGTTCGAGCCCGGTACGGCGGCGCCAGACAGCCTGGAGGATGCGGTGGCCGAGGTTCGCCGTGGTATCGGCGGCTGCGTCCTCTGGTCTGATGAGCACCGCGCTACCGTAGGCGCTTAAGGCTGCGGTCACGTAGGGGCCAGCCTGACCTACCAGGTCGGCGATCTCTGCACTCATCACTTGCCCCGTTCGCGAGTTCGTGGCTGCGCAGCAGTGACGGTAGGGCGTGAGGCCGACAGCCGACAGCCGTAGCTAGTTCGCGTCTCTCTTCAAGTCGACTGCGATGTCCTGTCCGCCGCAAATGCGGGAGATGCGTGGGACCGCGCCTTGGAGGTCCTGTTCTTGCGCAGGTCAACCCGGTTCGCCGCGCGGTCTGTAGACCTGTCGCGCATGCTACGCGGGTTCGAGCGTTGCATCATCCACGGGAGAAGCTCGTGAACTGCGGTCCCGGGCGCACGGGGACAGAGCGGACCGGACAGTCCGAGCTGGGCAGAAGTGTCCGGGCTGTCCGGGTGTCCTGAGAGGTGTGCTGACCTGCGGGGACTGTCCCGGACAGGGCCGGACAGTGTGAGCCGGACAGTCCGGACGGGCACAGGGCTGAACCACCCCGGGGTGGTTCAGCCCTGCAATGAAGGCGAGTCGTCGGAACCGGTCAGTTGTCGGTCTTCGCTACCCCGATCTGGCAGGCGCCAGAAGGGTTACTTAGGTGAGCCCCCGTGCCGCCGAGGCCGCAGTAGCCGTTCGGGTTCTTGGCGTCGGACAGGTACTGCTGGTGGTACGGCTCGGCCGGGTAGAAGGGGCCGGCCGGGGCGATCTCGGTGGTGACCGGACCCAGGCCGATCGCGGTCAGGGCGGGCTGGAAGGCGTCCCGGGTGGCGACCGCGGCCGCCGCCTGGGCCGGGGAGTGGGTGTAGACGGCGGAGCGGTACTGGGTGCCGACGTCGTTGCCCTGGCGGTTGCCCTGGGTCGGGTCGTGCGCCTCCCAGAAGGTCTTCAGCAGCCGCTCGTACGGGATCACGGCCGGGTCGTAGACCACCCGGACCGCCTCGGTGTGCCCGGTTTGCCCGCTGCACACCTCCTCGTACGTCGGGTTGGGGGTGTGCCCGCCCTGGTAGCCGACCAGCGTCGTCCAGACGCCGGGCAGGCGCCAGAACGTCCGCTCGGCGCCCCAGAAGCAGCCCAGCCCGAAGTCGGCCACCTCCAGCCCCTCCGGGTAGGGCCCGGTGAGCGGGTGGCCGAGCACGGTGTGCGGCTCGCGCAGGGTGAAGGCCGGCGTCTCACGGCCGGGCAGCGCCTGGTCGGCGGGGACGAGCGAGGTCTTGTGGCGGTTGAACAGCACGGCCTGCTCCAGCGGGTCGGGAAGGGTGGCGCAGGTTGCAACGCCGACGGCCGCCCCCGGATTCCGGGAGCGGCCGTCGGCGGGGGCGGAGCACGGCGTTGCGGGCGGGTCGGGCGGCGCCTGCGTCAGGCGGACTGCTCCTCCGGCACCCGGGCCCCCTTCTGCTCAAGGGAGCGGACGACGGAACGGACGACGAGGGCGCGGATCCGGCAGTAGTAGGCCGCCGGGTCCTCGACGTAGCGCCAGGGCAGGGCGTCCACGTACCCGTCGACCAGCTTGAACTGGTCCAGGGCCTCGACCGCTCGGCCGGTCGCCGTGTAGCACCAGGCCAGCAGATGCCGGATCTCGGCGGCGTGCGGGTCGCCGGCGGGCGCCGCGTCGGCCGCGCTCCGGGCGGTCTCCAGGGCGGCCGCCGCGTACGGGGTCCCGTAGTAGGCGTCCTTGCCGCCGTCCGGCTCGTGCTCGTGGAGCGCGACCAGCCGCAGGACGGCCAGCAGGCTGCCGGCGGGGGCCCGCCCGGCGGCACGGTCGGCGAACTCCCGGGCCTCCTCCTCGGAGCCGTGCCACTTGGCGCACCAGTACTGCAGGGCGGCGTAGTGGCCCGGGTGGCTGTGCGGGTCGCGTGCGGTCACGCCCGCCCAGACCCGCTCGAAGTCCGCGGCGGAGTAGCCGAGGCCGAGGGCGATCCAGAGCTCCGTGATCCACGGCGTCGGGTCCTGCGGGGCGAGCCGCTGCGCCTCGGCGGCAGCCTCGCGGGCCTGCCCCAGCAGCCGGTGGAAGGTGTTGAACTGCTCCTGCGAGGTGCGGTCCGCGGTGGCCGCGCCGCGGACGTTCCAGGCCAGCTTGACCAGGGCGTCGGCGTGCACGACCGCGGCGTCCGCATCCTGCGGCCGCTCGGCGCGCCAGGCCCGCAGCCAGTCGTCGGACTCGGCGGCGGCATCGGCCAGCTCGGTGACCAGCCGGTAGCGGCCGTCCCAGTCGCCGTCGGCGTCCGCGAGCATCGCCGCGCAGGCCTGCCAGTCGTCGCGGTCGGCGGCGGCCCGGGCGGCGTCGAGCTCGGGGGCGGGGGCGGCCCTGCGGGTGTTCTGGCGGTCCTGGGGCAGCAGGTCGAACTCGGTGGTGACCCAGGCGTGCAGAGCCTCGACCTTGGCGAGCCGTCGGGCCGTCAGACGGTTGACGGCCCAGGTGAAGAGCTTGAGCGCGCCGACCACGACGACGATCGCGAGCAGGACGATGACGGGTGTGGGCATGCGGGATCCTCGTGCTGTGTGGGGGAGTCAGTGGGCCGGCGCGTCGGCGGCCGGGCGGTCCGAGCCGGCCAGCAGGGCGCGCAGCGGGGCGGTGTCCGGCTGGTCGGTGGAGGCGGCGTCGAGCGCGGCGTCGAAGGACTCCGCGAACCCGTCCGGGAGCCGCAGCTCGGCGGGTCCCGACCAGGAGAGCTTCCAGCCGGCCCGGCCGGTCTCGGCCAGGGCGAGGAGGACGGTGTGCGCCAGCGCCCCGCGCAGCATCGGGCGGGCCAGCTCGCGGGCGGCCCGGCCGGTGGCGGCGGCGGCCTGCTCGCTCTTCGGAAGCCGGTCGGTGAACTCCCAGGCCCTGCCGTCGTCGACGATGTCGAGCAGTCCGTGGGCGGTGGGCGGCAGGCCCAGCGCGGTGAGGGCGTGGCAGAGCGGGCCGGCCTTCGCACGGGCGTCGGCCAGCATCGCCTCGTGCACCAGCTCGGGCCACTCGACCCGCTTCTTGCCGGCGGCCTCGGGGACCAGCGAGACGACCTCCAGCTCGGCGAGGACGCGCTCGGCCTCGTGCAGCAGGCCGAAGGCCGCAGCGGCGGCGCCGACGCCGCGGCCGTCGTCGGGCAGGGCCTCGATCGCGGCGACCCGGCGGTCGATCGGCGGGTGCGAGTCGTACGGGTCGGGCCGGTGTTCGGGCAGTTCGAGCGCGTACTCGGCCAGCTCCTGACGGCGCTTCGGGTCGGCCAGCAGGTGGGCGAGGCCGCCGTACACCTGGCCGGCGGGCGGGAGCAGGCCGGCGCCCCAGCCGATGGTGGCGTAGGAGCCGAGGTAGAAGTCCTGGGCGCTGTCGAGCACCGGGAGCTTGCGCAGCGCCGCGGCGGTGGCGTCGCGGCCGGCGATCCGGGCGGCGGTGAGGTCGGCGGCGTACTCCTGGCGGCGGCCGACCGCCTCGGAGATCCGGAAGAACAGCTTGGCGTACAGGGTGAACACCTTGGCCAGCGCCCGGTCGACGCCGCCGCTGGCCTCCTCGCCGGACGGCTTGCGGCCCTTGGCGAGGCGCTTCTCGGCCTTGGCCCGGAGCTTGACGGTCTCCTTGGCCTGGTGCGCGTCGGCGCGCTCGTGCAGCCCGCCGATGGTGTGCAGCACGGCGGCGCGCCCGGCCACGGTGACGCCGGCGAGGCGGACGTCCCGGTTGCTGTAGTGGCCGAACTCGTGCGCCAGGACGGCCTCCAGCTCGCCCTCGGTGAGCCCCATCAGCAGCGGGACGCCGATCAGCAGGTGGCGCTTGCCGGGGAGCAGGCCGAGCAGCCGGGTCTCCTCCATGACGCTCGCGTTCACCTGGTGGACCAGCCGGATCTCGGCCGGGCCGCGGACGCCGGTCTGCTCGGCGATCCGGTCCACCAGGGCCCAGATCGCCGGCTGCTGCTCGCGGGTGGCCGGCACGCCGGGCAGCTCGTCGTCGTCCTTGCGGCGGCGGGTCAGGAAGACCACCCGGACCACCGGGTACCCGACGACGGCGCTGAGCGCCCAGACCTTGAACAGGGCCGGGCGCAGCTGCCCCGAGGCCTGGTACAGGCTGACGTCGACGGCCAGCAGCGCGGCGAGGATGCCGAGGGCGAACAGGTAGAAGCCGGCGAGCAGGGCCACGGCCGTCATGGCCCTGACAGATGTGCTCATGCCGGTCGAGGGCTGGGACGCGCCCATGCGGTGATCCTCCCCAGGGGTGCCGCGAGGGGCTGCGGCGCAGGTGAACAGGTGTGCGGCAGGTGCAGATCGTAGCGGTCGGACACATTCGGCCGCACCGCGTTTCACCAGGGCCTTCGTGCGGTGTGCGGGTTCGGACGGGCACGACGGTGCCCGGCCACTACGCTCGGACCCATGACCGAGAACCAGCTTCCCCAGGGCTTCGAGACCCTCGCCATCCACGCGGGTCAGGAAGCAGACCCCCAGACCGGGGCCGTCGTCACGCCGATCTACCAGGTGTCCACCTACAAGCAGGACGGGGTGGGCGGCCTGCGGGGCGGCTACGAGTACAGCCGTAGCGCCAACCCGACCCGTACCGCGCTGGAGGAGTGCCTCGCGGCGCTGGAGGGCGGCGCGCGCGGGCTCGCCTTCGCCTCCGGCCTGGCCGCGGAGGACACCCTGCTGCGCACCATCCTCAAGCCGGGCGACCACATCGTGATCCCCAACGACGCCTACGGCGGCACCTTCCGGCTCTTCGCCAAGGTGCTGACCCGCTGGGGCGTCGAGTTCTCCGTCGCCAACACCCAGGACCTCTCGACCGTCCGCGCCGCGCTGCGCCCGAACACCCGCGCGGTGTGGGTGGAGACGCCCTCCAACCCGCTGCTGGGCATCACCGACCTGGCCGCGCTCGCCGAGATCGCGCACGGCGCCGGCGCGCTGCTCGTGGTCGACAACACCTTCGCCAGCCCGTACCTCCAGCAGCCGATCTCGCTCGGCGCGGACGCGGTCGTGCACTCCACCACCAAGTACATGGGCGGTCACTCGGACGTCGTCGGCGGCGCCCTGGTGCTGGCCGAGGCCGGCCTCGGCGAGGAGGTGGCCTACCACCAGAACGCGATGGGCGCCGTCTCCGGCCCGTTCGACGCCTGGCTGGTGCTGCGCGGCATCAAGACGCTCGGCGTCCGGATGGACCGGCACAGCTCCAACGCGGAGCGGGTCGCCGAGCTGCTGGCGGGCCACCCCAAGGTGAGCCAGGTGCTCTACCCGGGTCTGCCCGGGCACCCCGGCCACGACATCGCCGCCAAGCAGATGAAGGCCTTCGGCGGCATGGTCTCCTTCCGCGTCAACGGCGGCGAGGAGGCGGCGGTCGAGGTCTGCAACCGGGCGCAGCTGTTCACCCTCGGCGAGTCGCTGGGCGGCGTCGAGTCGCTGATCGAGCACCCGGGCCGGATGACCCACGCCTCGGTGGCCGGGTCGGCCCTGGAGGTGCCCGCCGACCTGGTGCGCGTCTCGGTCGGCATCGAGTCGATCGACGACCTGCTGGCGGACCTCACGCAGGCGCTCGGCTGACCGACGTCAGTCGCCCTGCCGGCCCGCGGTGTACGACTCCATGGAGTGGTTGAAGCGGGCCAGCAGGGCGCAGAACGCTCGCTGCTCCTCGGGCGGCCAGTCGGCCATCAGTCGGCGCGCCAACTCGGCCCGTCCGTCCCGGACTTCGGCCAGTCGGTGGATGCCGAGCGGGGTCAGTGCGAGCCGGACGGCGCGGCGGTCGGCCGGGTCCTGGACCCGGCCGACCAGCCCGGCGGCGACCAGGGGGGCGACCTGCCGGGTGACGGTGGAGGAGTCGACGCCGAGCGCGTCGGCCAGGGCCTTGACGTTGACGGGCCCGTGCCGTTCCAGCCGGTCGAGCAGCAGGTAGGCGGCCCGGTCCAGCGCGCCCACCGCGTCGGAGCTGCGGACCTGTTCCATGCGCCGGGCGAACACCGCCAGCTGGTACTGGAGTTGGGTGTGGACGGGGTCGGTGCGGTCGGTGGCCTGGGGCGAGGTCGTCGTCATCGCGGCTCACGATCGTCGTGCGGTGAGGGAGGCTCAGGACCAGCAGCGTACGCGCGCCGGGCGGGCCCGGGAACAGGCCCGACGTCCCCGGTTGGCGGCGGCACCGGTCGTAGGCTGGCCTTATGCACAGTTGGCCGATCACCATCGACGATGTCCGCGGCGCCCAGAAGATGCTCGCCGGGATCGCCCGGGTGACGCCGATGGAGGGCAGCCGGCACCTCTCCGCGATGATCGGCGCGCCGGTCCACCTGAAGTGCGAGAACCTCCAGCGCACCGGTTCGTTCAAGTTGCGCGGGGCGTACGTGCGGATCGCGGGACTCTCACCGGTGCAGCGGGCCGGCGGGGTGGTCGCGGCGAGCGCCGGGAACCACGCCCAGGGGGTGGCGCTGGCGGCCTCGCTGCTCGGGGTCCGTTCGACGGTCTTCATGCCGCTGGCCGCGCCGCTGCCCAAGGTGGCGGCGACCCGCGAGTACGGCGCCGAGGTCCGGTTGCACGGCGCCACGGTGGACGAGGCCCTGCAGGCCGCGCAGCGGTACTCGGAGGCGACCGGCGCGGTGTTCATCCACCCCTTCGACCACTGGGACGTGGTGACCGGCCAGGCCACCGTCGGCCTGGAGATCCTGGAACAGTGCCCGGAGGTCCGCACCATCCTGGTCGGGGTGGGCGGCGGCGGGCTGCTGGCCGGGATCGCGGCGGCGGTGAAGCCGCTGCGCCCGGACGTGCGGGTGATCGGGGTGCAGGCGGCGGGCGCGGCGGCGTACCCGCCCTCGCTGGCGGCCGGGCGCCCGGTGACGCTGGAGCACTTCGCCACCATGGCCGACGGGATCATGGTCGGCCGGCCCGGGGACATCCCGTTCGAGGTGATCAACACGCTGGCCGACGGCGTCCGCACCGTCTCGGAGGACTCGCTCTCGCGCGCCCTGCTGCTGGGCCTGGAGCGGCTGAAGCTGGTGGTCGAACCGGCCGGGGCCAGCCCGGTGGCGGCGCTGCTCGAACAGCCGGACTCCTTCGAGGGCCCCGTGGTGGCGGTGCTCTCCGGCGGCAACATCGACCCCCAGCTGATGCAGCGGGTGCTGCGGCACGGCCTGGCGGCGGCCGGCCGCTACCTGTCGCTGCGGGTACGGCTGGCGGACCGGCCGGGCGCGCTGGCGGACCTGCTCGGGGTGCTGACCCGGGTGGACGCCAACGTGCTGGACGTGGCGCACGTGCGGATCGATCCGCAGCTGGGGCTGACCGAGGTCGAGGTGGACCTCCACCTGGAGACCAAGGGGCCGGAGCACTGCGCGGCGGTGTTCGGCGAGCTGAAGGACGCGGGGTACGTCGTCTCCCGGTAGGCCGGCGGTCCTCTGCGGGAAACCGGCGAACCCGCGAGACGTCACGTTGCGCCGCCGTGCGGCCGGGAGCCGAGTCGCCCGGGCGCCTGAATCCGGGGCAGAGTAGGACAGGTCACTCATATCGTCCATATCGTCCGATGAGATGAGGCAGGCCCATGGCGCCAGCCATCCAAGCCGAGAACCTGGTGAAGACCTTCGGCGACGTACGAGCCCTGGACGGCGTCAGCCTCGACGTCCCCGAGGGCACGGTGCTCGGGCTGCTCGGCCCGAACGGCGCCGGCAAGACCACCACCGTGCGCGTCCTCACCACCCTGCTGCGCCCCGACTCCGGCCGCGCGGTGGTCGCTGGCGTCGACGTGCTCGAACACCCCAACAAGGTCCGCAGCCTGATCGGGCTCTCCGGCCAGTACGCCGCGGTCGACGAGTACCTCACCGGCTTCGAGAACCTGCAGATGGTCGGCGAGCTCTACCAGATGAGCCCCCGCGAGGCGAAGGCGCGGGCACGGGAGCTGCTGGAGTGGTTCAACCTCACCGAGGCCAAGGACCGCATCGCCAAGACCTACTCCGGCGGCATGCGCCGCCGGCTCGACCTCGCCGCCGCCCTGGTCGTCCGCCCACCGGTGATGTTCCTGGACGAGCCGACCACCGGACTCGACCCGCGCAACCGGCTCGCGCTCTGGGAGGTCATCGAGACCCTGGTCGAGCAGGGCACCACGCTGCTGCTCACCACCCAGTACCTGGAGGAGGCCGACCGCCTCGCCCACGACATCGCGGTGGTCGACCACGGCCGGGTGATCGCCCGCGGCACGGCCGACCAGCTCAAGGCGCAGATCGGCGGCGAGCGGATCGAGGTCGTGGTGCACCGCGCCGACCAGGCCGCCGAGGCGGTCGCGGCGCTGTCCGAGTACGCCCTGGGAGAGGCGTCCGTCGAGAAGAACACCCGCCGGATCACCGTGCCGGTCAGCGGCGGCGCCCGGGTGCTCGCGGACGCCATCCGCGAGCTGGACGCCCGCTCGATCGGGATCGACGACATCGGCCTGCGCCGGCCGACCCTGGACGACGTCTTCCTCTCGCTCACCGGCCACGTCACCGAGGCCGGGACGGAGGAGAACGGCGGCGCCGGCAAGGGCGGCCGGGGCCGTGGCGGCCGCGGGAAGGGCCGGGCCGGGGACGACGGCGAGGACGGCGGGACCGGCCGGGGCCCGGACAAGCAGGCCGTCACGGCCGGCAAGGAGCTGTGACATGACGACCGCCACCGAGCACGCCATCGGCGGGGCGGTGCCCAAGCAGCGCCGGGGCGCGGCCGCCACCCTGCACGACTCCTGGGTGGTCGCCAAGCGCAACCTGCGCCGGATGACCCGGATACCCGAGATCGTGGTGTTCGGGCTCATGCAGCCGGTCATGTTCGTGCTGCTGTTCTCGTACGTCATGGGCGGGGCGATCCAGATCCCCGGCGCGGAGTCCAGCTCGGACACGTACATCCAGTTCCTGATGGCCGGCATCTTCGCCCAGACCGTCACCTTCGCCACCGCCGGCGCCTCCGCCGGCATCGCGGAGGACATGACCAAGGGCCTGGTGGACAGGTTCCGCTCGCTGCCGATGACCCGCTCGGCGGTCCTGGTCGGCCGCACCCTGGCGGACCTCTGCCAGACCGCGTTCACCCTGGTGGTGCTGGCGCTGGTGGCGCTGGCGGTCGGCTGGCGGATCCACAACGGGGTGCCGCAGGCGCTCGGCGCGTTCGCGCTGCTGCTCCTGCTCGGCTACGCCTTCTCCTGGATCGGCGCGCTGATCGGCCTCTCGGTGCGCAGCCCCGAGGCGGCCACCTCGGCGGGTCTGATCTGGCTCTTCCCGCTGACGTTCATCTCCAACGCGTTCGTGCCGATCAGCTCGATGCCGGGCTGGCTCCAGCCGATCGCCTACTGGAACCCGTTCAGCGCCACCGTGCAGGCCTGCCGCGACCTGTTCGGCAACCAGGTCGGCCCGGTGGACAGCGCCTGGCCGATGCAGCACGCCGTGCTGGTCTCGGTGCTCTGGTCGGTGCTGATCACCGTCGTCTTCTCCTGGCTGTCGGTGCGCAAGTACCGCTCCGCCGCGGGCTGACGCCGGACGCGGACACGCCGGGGCGGCCGTGGAGGGGATCCACGGCCGCCCCGGTGCGTCGGTCGGTCAGCCGTTGTGCGGCTTGACCTCGGTGATCGTCACCGAGGCCTGCTTGCCGTTCGGCAGCTCGTACACGGCCTCGTCGCCGACCTTCTTGGCGTCGATCGCGCGGCCGAGCGGCGACTGCGGGGAGTAGACGTCCAGGTCGTCGCTGCCGGCCATCTCGCGCGAGCCCAGCAGGAAGGTCATGGTGTCGTCCTCGTCGCCGTCGAAGGCGACCGTGACGACCATGCCCGGGGCCACCACGCCCGAGTCCGCGGGGGCCTCGCCGACCTTGGCGCGCTCCAGGAGCTGGGTGAGCTGGCGGATCCGCAGCTCGTACTTGCCCTGCTCCTCCTTGGCCGCGTGGTAACCGGCGTTCTCCTTGAGGTCACCCTCTTCGCGCGCCGCCTCGATCTTCTGGGCGATCTCGATGCGCCAGGGGCCGGTCAGGTGGTCCAGCTCGGCCTTGAGCTGGTCGTAGCCGGACTGAGTGAGCCAGGTCACGTGGTCGCTGGTCTGGGTCACAGGTGCTCCTCGTAGGTGCTGGGGCTGTGCTGAGGGTGTGAGTCGTCAGCAGGGTGGTGGTGGAGATGTCGGTCGTGGAGATATCGGTCGTAACTACAAAGCAACGCCCGCTCCCGTACCTCTTGGTGCGGAAGGGGCGAAACCACGAGCCTAACAACTCCCGCCGACAAGCGGGAGAGTCGTTGGCGCGCCATTGACGACAGCATTGCGCCGAGGTGTACAGGACCGGTGTGCCGGGGGCTCCTCTACGGATTCCCGCTCCGCGGATCGAATATGCGCCCGGGCGAGCCGCGATCGCCGCAGACTACTTCGCCGGCGTGCATCCCAGCAGCTCGGCGGTGGTGCCGCGGGCGGTGGTCTTCAGGCTCACCGTGGCGTCGTAGCTGGATCCGTCCTCCGGGACGGGGAAGTCGGCCACCCCGACCACCGCGCCGTCCTGGCCCTGCGAGCGGACGGTACAGCTGCCCGCCGTGCCGTCGCTCTTGCGCACCGCCAGGTGCAGCTTCATCTCGCCGTCCGAGACCGCCTCGAAGGACGGGACGGTGCCGTTGATCGTGGTCTCGCGGATCAGGTAGGAGCCGCCCAGCCAGGTCAGCAGGCCCAGCGCCAGCACGCCGCACACCGCGCCCACCGCCTTGAGGCGGCGGTCGGCCTCGCGGTCGCCGCGCCGGCCGTAGCGCCCCTCGGGCGGCTGCTGGCTGGTGGTGGTGCCGGCACTCATCGGGCTTGCTCCTCTCCTCGGAGGCCCGCCGGGGTGGTGCGGGGAATGCGACGGTCCTCCAGTCCGTCACTATAGGAGGGGCACGCCCGCGGCCGGTCCGGCGGGGGGCGGGGCTCGGCCGTGCCGGCGGCGCGGCGTCGTCGCGCCGCGGCGCACTCGGCGGCCGGTCCCGCGGTCACGCGGTCCCCGACCGAGAGGCTCAGACGGTGGGCAGACCGGACTTCGCGGGAGCCCAGACATTGTGGAAGGAACGCACGCGTTGACTGAGCAGTTGCGACTGATGGCGGTGCACGCCCACCCGGACGACGAGTCCAGCAAGGGCGCGGCCACCATGGCCATGTACGTCGACCAGGGGGTGGACGTGCTCGTTGCCACCTGCACCGGGGGGGAACGCGGGTCGGTCCTCAACCCGAAGCTCCAGGGGAAGCCGGAGATCGAGGAGAACATCCACGAGGTCCGGCGCAAGGAGATGGACGAGGCCCGCGCGATCCTCGGGGTCAGGCAGGCCTGGCTGGGCTTCGTCGACTCCGGCCTGCCGGAGGGGGACCCGCTGCCCCCGCTGCCGGAGGGCTGCTTCGCCCTGCAGGACGTCAAGGAGGCGGCCGAGCCGCTCGTCCGGCTGATCCGCGAGTTCAAGCCGCAGGTCATCACGACCTACGACGAGAACGGCGGGTACCCGCACCCGGACCACATCATGACCCACAAGATCACCATGGTGGCCTTCGAGGCCGCCGGCGACCCGGACGCCTACCCGGACGCCGGCGAGCCCTGGCAGCCGCTGAAGGTCTACTACAACCACGGCTTCCCGATGGGCCGGATCCGCGCGCTGCACGCCTACCTCACCGAGCACGGCCACGAGTCGCCGTACGGCGAGTGGATCGCGGGGTGGGAGAAGAGCGGCCGCAAGGAGCGCGAGATCACCACCCGGGTCCGCTGCGACGACTGGTTCGAGACCAGGGACCGCGCGCTGATCGCGCACGCCACCCAGATCGACCCGGACGGCCCGTGGTTCCGCGTGCCGCTCGACGTCCAGCGCCAGGTCTGGCCGACCGAGGACTACGAGCTCGCCCGCACCCTGATCGACGCCGACCTGCCGGAGGGCGACCTGTTCGCCGGCCTGCGCACCCCCACCCTGGCGGCCGAGGCCGCCGACACGCGCGACTGACCCACCCCCGATGGCCCGGCTCCCCGTGAGCCGGGCCACCATAGAGATATGAGCGCCCCCGTGAACCTCACCCACCTCGCCGCCGAGCTCGCCCTCGACGAGACCAAGGTGACCCCCGGCCTGCTGGGCTTCGTGGTCTTCGCCGCCCTCGGCGTGGCCACCTGGTTCCTGGCCAAGTCGATGAACAAGCAGTTCAAGCGCGTCGACTTCGTGGAGGAGCCGGAGGCGCCGAAGGAGTGAGTCCGGGCCCCCGCCCGCGCGCCGATGCGCAAGGATGGGGGCATGCCGAACCGTCTCGCGGACGCGACCTCGCCGTACCTGCTGCAGCACGCGGACAACCCCGTGGACTGGTGGCCCTGGGGCCCCGAGGCGTTCGCGGAGGCGCGCCGGCGCGGGGTGCCGGTGCTGCTGTCCGTCGGCTACGCGGCGTGCCACTGGTGCCAGTGAACTCGTCAACCCGGTAGTCGGCGGTGCTCAAACCTCTCTGATGATGACGCGGTTCCCGCAGAGCTTCGACCAGTCGTCCCGGTCGGACGTCAGAACGATCACGGGGGCGGGGACACGGAGCGCGAGCGCGGCGACGAGGGCGTCGATCGCGTACTTGTGTCCGTGCAGCCCGCCTGCGTCCTGAAGCAGCGCCACCGCGGTCAGGGAGTCTTCCTGGCTGACCGGTTCCACCCGCAGCCGGGAGAGCACCCACTTCAAGCGCGCAAGATCGGTCTTCCCCTGTACGGCTTCAACGATGGTCAGCGCAGACACGATGACGGGAACCCCAGCCTGTCGGGATGCCTCGATGCGAGCGGCCATACCGCGGTCGTTGCGTAGGAGCAGCGACAGCGCCTCGGAGTCGAGCACAAGTGATCGGGCTGGCTGCTCCTTCACGCAGCGCCCCGCTCGACATCCTCGGCGTTCTCGTCTCCGAACAGCTCGCGACGAGCGGCTTCGATCTCCCGCTCCGTGAGCGCGCCGTGCTCCTCCTCGTGGGCCGCGACAATCTCGGCGAGTCCGTCCATGGCGAGCTGGTGCCTGACCGCTTCGGTGATGTAGCTGGACAAGCCGCGGCGGCCGGTTCGAGAGCGGAGCTCGCTGACCAGCTCGGTGGGCATGGATACGGAGATGTTCTCGGTGGTCCCGGCTCGGGTTGGCTGCATGTCGACAGTGTAAGACACTTTCTATTACACGTTGAAGTTTGTCTGTGCTACGTAACTGCCCGCGTCGTGGAGGTGCTTTCTGGCGCGGCTTGCGGCCGACGCGAGTGCCCTCGCGTTGCAGGGCGGCGTGGACGCGCGGGGAGCCGTAGGTTTCGCCGGAGCCGGCGTGGATGCGCTCGGTTAGCTCGGCGTCGTGGCGTCTGCGCTCGTAGGGCTCGTGGAGGTCGTGACGCACCAGCGGTAGTAGGTGGATGCGGGGGATGGGCAGTTCCCGGAGGACGAGCTCGGCCCCGAAGCGGTGCTGGTGCTCGTCGATGAGTCTCAGTACCGTCGCCGGGTCGGGTCGAGCTCCTGGGCGAAAAGCCGAAGCGGCCTTGAGGAGCTCGCACGAGCACCGCAGATCGGCTTCTCCTCGCGCAGAGCCGTGAGCTCGAGCTGCGTCCTTAGGCGCCGGATGGTACCGGGATCCATCGTCAGCTCCCGGCGCTATCGTTGAGGCACTCAGCTTGAGCATCACCAGTAGTGATGATGCGGTCGCGCATGGACACACGAAGGATGGGCGCCGAAGGATGGACAGGCCACACGTACACCCTGCCGTGGAATCGCGGTCCGGCTCTGGTCTCGACGCAGTCAATGGGGTGACGTGGTAGTGGCTCTCAAGAAGTCGGACCTATACAGCTCGCTCTGGCGGAGCTGTGACGAGCTGCGCGGCGGCATGGATGCTGGCCAGTATAAGGACTACATCCTGACATTGTTGTTCGTGAAGTATGTGACGGACAAGGCCAAGTCCGACCCGACCTCCTTGATCGATGTCCCCGTCGGCGGATCCTTCGATGACATGGTCGCCCTCAAGGGTGACAAGGAGATCGGCGACAAGATCAACAAGATCATCGGCAGGCTCGCCGAAGCCAACGGACTCGAGAAGGTCATCGACCTGGCCGACTTCAACGACGAGGAGAAGCTCGGCACGGGCAAGGAGATGCAGGATCGCCTCTCCAAACTGGTGGCGATCTTCGCGGTTCTCGACTTCAGAGGCAGCCGCGCCGAGGGCGACGACCTGCTTGGCGATGCTTACGAGTACCTGATGCGGCACTTCGCCACGGAGTCAGGCAAATCGAAGGGGCAGTTCTACACCCCGGCCGAGGTCTCGCGGGTGCTCGCCAAGGTCGTCGGTATCGGTGCGGCTACCCGGCAGGACCACACGGTCTACGACCCAACGTGCGGGTCCGGCTCGCTGCTCCTCAAGGTCGCTGACGAAGCCCCACGTGGCCTCACCATCTACGGTCAGGAGAAGGACAACGCCACCTGGGCACTTGCCCAGATGAACATGATCCTCCATGGCTACGAGGACCGTGACATCCGCAAGGGCGACACCATTACCAGCCCACAGTTCACCCAAGGCGCACGGTTGCAGACCTTCGACTTCGCCGTCGCCAATCCACCGTTCTCGATCAAGTCCTGGAGTAACGGCCTAGAGAACGACTACGGTCGCTTCGAGTTCGGCCGGCCGCCGGAGAAGAACGGCGACTACACCTTCCTCCTGCATATCCTTAAGTCCCTCAAGGGCAACGGCAAGGCCGCAGTCATCTTGCCGCACGGTGTGTTGTTCCGTGGTCACGCTGAGGCCAACATTCGTAAGGAACTGCTGCGCCGTGGCTACATCAAGGGCATCATTGGCCTGCCCGCGAACCTCTTCTACGGAACCGGAATTCCGGCCTGTATTATCGTTCTCGACAAGGAGAATGCCCACGCGCGAACTGGCGTCTTCATGGTAGACGCTTCCAGGGGCTTCATGAAGGATGGTAACAAGAACCGCCTTCGGAGTCAGGATATTCACAAGATCGTCGACGTGTTTAACAAGCAGACCGAGATCGAGCGCTATTCGCGTATGGTGTTGCTGCATGAGATCGCCGACCCGAAGAACGACTACAACCTCAACATCCCGCGGTACATCGATTCCTCCGAGCCGGAGGATATCCAGGACCTTCATGCCCATCTTCACGGCGGGATCCCAGACCACAATCTGGACTCACTCAACGGGTACTGGGAGGCTTTCTCGAGCCTTCGTGCCACGCTCTTCAAGCCGAACCGCCCTGGCTACAGCGACCTGGCCATCGGCGTGGCTGAGGTGCAACAGGCCATCTTGGACTCCGATGTGTTTCAAAAGTTTGTCATGGGCGTTCGCGGCCAGGTTGACGATTGGTTCGCCACGCACCGTTCGGTCCTGCAGGCGCTCAACCCGGACACTGTTCCCAAGGGCCTGATCGCTCTTATCAGTGACGATTTGCTGGCCCGGTTCAAGGGCACCCCTCTGCTCGACGAATACGACGTCTACGAGCAGCTCATGACTTATTGGCACGGCGTCATGCACGACGACGTCTTCCTCGTAATGAACGACGGGTGGTGTGAGGCGGCGAAGCCGCGCAAGAATATTGAGGATAAGGTGCGCAAGCTCTCCGAGACCCCGGACCTGGTCATTGGCTCGGGACGCAGTGCCACGAAGTACAAGATGGACCTCATCCCGCCGGCGCTTGTCGTAGCTCGTTACTTTGCGGACGAGCAGGCTGAGGCCGACTCGCTGCATGCGGCAGCCGAAGTGGCAAGCCGTGCTGTTGAGGAGTACATCGAAGAGCACGCCGTCGAGGAAGGCTTGCTTGCTGAGGCGATGGACGACGGCAAGATCTCAAAGGCTCTCGCTTCGACGCGACTCAAGGTGGCCCGGCATGAAGGAGCTGACCCCGAAGAGATCAAGGTGCTGCAGCATCTGATCAAGCTGTACAACCAAGAGTCTGTCTCCAAGAAGGACGCCAAGGAGGCGCAGGCCGCGCTCGATCTTGCAACCCTCAAGAAGTACGGCGATCTCACCGAACCTGAGATCAAGCAGCTGGTGCTCGACGATAAGTGGCATGCAGCGGTCGCCGACGGCGTGGAATCTGAGGCTGAGTCACTCACGCTTGCTCTGGTTGCGCGCCTCCAAGAACTCGGCCAGCGGTATGCACAGACACCCGGTGCGCTTGAGGCCCGGCTGGAGACGATCCATGCAAGGCTTGCAGAGCACCTTTCCGCTATGGGATTCAGCCGGTGAATCGCGCTATGCACGCAGAGTCCACAACACTGGGTGAAATTGTAATTCGCACGGGAGGCGTGATCCAGACGGGGCCATTTGGAAGCCAACTCCACGCGAGTGACTACAAATTGGTCGGAACTCCACTGGTAATGCCAATCAATCTGGGCGACAATGAGATCGTCGAGAAAGGCATTGCGAGAGTCGGTGACTGGGACGCCCGTCAGCTGCGACGGCATGCTCTACGCGAGGGCGACATCATCTTCAGTCGCCGGGGCGATGTTGGCCGCAGGTCCATCGTCCGTGCGGGGCAAGTGGGTTGGCTATGTGGCACTGGCTGCCTCGCCGCTCGTTTCGGGAGCAATCGGGCTACTGTTAATCCGGAGTATGTGGCGCACTATCTGGGGTCACGACCAGCGCAAGTATGGTTGCAGGATAACGCTGTTGGCGGCACGATGCCGAATTTGAACACCGCTATCCTTTCCGCGCTGCCCGTCAGACTTCCTTCACGGGCCGACCAAGACGCGGTCGTGGCTGCTCTCGAAGACGCACAAGCAGCCATCGAGCACATCAAGTATCTAATTGCCAAGAAGAAGGAAATCAAGCAAGCTGCGATGCAGCAGCTCTTGACCGGTCGGACGCGCCTGCAGGGGTTCGAGGGTACCTGGGAGTATCGTCGTGTGACTGAGATGGGGGATGTCCTTGCTGGCAAGGCGCTGAACGTCAGCGGCGCCGGAGCCTTGCGCCCCTACCTTCGGACAAAGAACGTGCTTGATGGGCGAATCGAGCTCGAGGACGTTCTTTGGATGCCTATGACAGATGTCGAGTTTGAGCGCTTTCGCATTGAGATTGGGGATGTTCTACTCAATGAAGGTCAGTCTCTAGAGCTCGTCGGTCGCTGTTCCATTTACAGTAGTGAGTTCGGAACTCCCTGCGCAATGCAGAATCAGCTGCTCCGATTTCGAGCCTACCCGGCGACGTCTCCCGAATTCGCTGCGCATCTCTTTCGATATTGCCAGCGGACGGGGGCGTTTGCGGCTATCGCTACGAAGACCACCTCGGTCGCGCATCTAGGCAGCTCGAGGCTTAGCAATCTTCTTCTTCGCTGGCCTGCTGATCGACGCGAACAGGCAGCGATTGCTGAGGTCTTGTCTGACATGGATACCGAAATTTCTGTCCATGAGATCCGCCTCGATAAGGCGCGCGCTCTCAAGCAAGGCATGATGCAGCAGCTCCTCACAGGCCGCACCCGCCTTCCCGTTAAGGAGAGCGCAGAATGAGTAACGTCGGCCAGCCGGAGCGCATGACTCAAGACCGAGTTGTCAAGTTGTTCCGAGACTCGTTGGGATACGAGTACCTCGGCAACTGGGAACACCGTGCGGCAAACTCCAACGTTGATATGGAGCTGCTCACTCAAAATCTTCGCGCCCGGGGCTACAGCGACAACCTCATCAACAGAGCGATCGACAAGCTGAGGAGTGACGCCTCGCTCGGTGGCGGCCGCGATCTGTACGAAGCGAACCGAGACGTCTACGGCCTGCTTCGGTACGGGGTGAAGCTTAAACCCGGTGTCGGCGCCCAGACGGAGACGGTCTGGCTCGTCGATTGGGCGCACCCCGAAGCAAATCACTTCGCCTTGGCCGAGGAAGTGACGGTTCCGGGGCAACGCATTAAGCGCCCTGACATCGTGTTGTATGTCAACGGAATCGCCTTCGGGACGATCGAACTCAAGCGTTCGAAGGTTGCCGTCTCTGACGGCATCCGGCAGAGCATCGGGAATCAGCGTCCTGAGTTCATTCGATCGTTCTTTACCACGGTGCAGCTCGTCATGGCCGGCAACGACGTAGAGGGGTTGCGTTACAGCGCCATCGACACGCCAGAGAAGCACTGGTTGGCGTGGCGTGAGCCGTCTGACATTGCCGATCCCCTCGACCGTTCCTTGGTGCAACTCTGTTCGAAGGAGCGCCTGCTCGAGCTGGTTCACGACTTCATGGTCTTCGACTCAGGACAGAAGAAAACGTGTCGGCACAATCAGTACTTCGGCGTCAAGGCGGCCCAGGAGCGGATCGCCAAGCGAGAGGGCGGCATCATTTGGCACACCCAGGGCTCCGGCAAGTCTCTGACGATGGTGTGGCTGGCCAATTGGATCCGGGAATCTCAGGTCGGGACGAACCCGCGGGTCTTGCTAATTACTGATCGGACCGAACTGGATGAGCAGATTGAAAAGATCTTCCAGGGGGTCGGGAAGGAAATCTACCGCACCAAGAGCGGCCCGGGCCTCCTTGCCGCGTTGAATGCGGACGAGAAGTGGCTGATCTGCTCGCTGGTTCACAAGTTCCGCGGCTCTGAAGACGAGAAGGCCCGCGATGAAGCTGAGAGCGAGTTCATTCGTGAACTCAAAGCGAACGTCCCCAAGGACTTCCAGGCCAAGGGCAATATCTTCGTTTTTGTCGACGAAGCCCACCGTACGCAGTCGGGCAAGATGCATGACGCGATGAAGGCTCTCATGCCTGGCGCCATGTTCATCGGATTCACAGGCACGCCCCTTCTCAAAGAGGACAAGGACACCACTGTCCAGCGGTTCGGCAGCTTCATCCACACCTACAAGTTCAACGAGGGCATTGCAGACGGCGTCGTGCTCGACTTGCGGTACGAGGCTCGCAACATCGACCAGGACCTGACCTCGCCGGCGAAGGTCGACCAGTGGTTTGAGGCCAAGACCCGCGGTATGACGGACCTGTCCCGCGCCGAGCTCAAGAAGCGCTGGGGCACCGTTCAGAAGGTCGCCAGCTCGGAGCCGCGGGCCCGGCAGATCGTCAACGACATTCTGTTTGACATGGAGGTCAAGCAGCGTCTGGCGGATGGCCGCGGCAACGCCATCCTCGTCAGTCAGAGCATCTACCAGGCGTGTAAGTTCTATGAGCTGTTCACGCAGGCCGGGTTCAAGGGCAAGTGCGCAATCATCACGTCGTACACGCCGCAGGCAAGTGACATCGCCAAGGAAGATTCAGGCCACGGCGCGACCGAGCGGCTGCGCCAGTACGAGATCTACCGGCAGATGCTCGCGGACCACTTCAACGAGCCTGCCGACAAGGCGATGGGCAAGGTCGAACAGTTCGAAAAGGACGTCAAGGAACGTTTCATCAACGACCCGGGCCAGATGCGGCTGCTCATCGTCGTTGACAAGCTTCTGACCGGCTTCGATGCCCCGAGTGCTACGTACCTGTACATCGATAAGAAGATGCAGGACCATGGTCTGTTCCAGGCGATCTGCCGGGTCAACCGCCTCGACGGCGAGGACAAGGACTACGGCTACATCGTCGATTACCGCGACCTGTTCAACTCCCTTGAGTCCGCGATCAAGAACTACACGAGCGGTGCTCTTGACGGTTACGAAGCGAAGGACGTTGAAGGGCTGCTGTCAGACCGGATCGATAAGGCCCGGGATGACCTCAATGAGGCCCTGGAGAAGATTCGGGCGCTCTGTGAGCCAGTCGAACCACCGAAGGACACCCTCCAGTACCAGCAGTACTTCTGTTCCCGGGAGCATGGCAACGCGGTCCAGCTGAAGGCTAACGAACCCAAGCGGGTCGAGCTCTACAAGTCCGTGGCAGCGGTGACCCGCGCATACGGCAACCTCGCCAACGAAATGCAGGCCGCCGGGTTCAGCGACGCCGAAGCCGCAGCGATCAAGGAAGAGATTGCTCACTACGCCGACGTGCGTGCAGAGGTGAAGCTCGGCGCTGGCGAGAACGTCGATTTCAAGCAGTACGAGGCCGGTATGCGGCATTTGTTGGACACGTACATCAGCGCTAGCCACTCCGAGGTCGTCTCCGATTTCGAGGAAGCCGGCCTGATGCACCTGATCGTCGAGATGGGGGCTGGCGCGCTAGAGAGGCTTCCCGCGGGTATCAGGAGGAACCCGGAAGCGGTTGCGGCAACGATCACCAACAACATGCGCATGGTGATCATCGATGAGCGCCCGATGAACCCGAAGTACTATGACAAGATGTCGGAGCTGCTCGACGCCATACTCGAAGAGCGGCGGCAGGGTGCCCTGGACTACAAGGATTACCTTGCGAAGCTCTTGGAGCACGCGTCCAAGATTGGCAAGGGCGAGTCAGGAACCAAGTATCCGGAGTGGGCTGATAATGGTGGCCGCCGAGCCCTGATTGATTTCTTCGGTCCGTCACCGGAGCTGGCCGTGGTTGTGGACACCACCATCCTTCACACCAAGCCCGACTCGTGGGTGGGCAACGCGATGAAGGAGAAAAGGGTCAGGCGCGCGCTTGCTCAAGCTCTGACCTCCGACTTCGACAAGTTTGATGAGCTCATGGACTTGCTAAAGGCACGCCATGAGTACCGCTAGTGCTTCTCTCACCATCCGCGGCATCGACATCGATGTCGTCTACAAGAACATTAAGAACCTGCACATCGGTGTCTATCCACCCTCGGGACGCGTCCGTGTGGCGGCGCCGCACCAGCTCGACGATGAGCAGGTGCGACTCGCTGTGATCCAACGCCTGCCATGGATCAGAGAGAAGCGCGAGCAGCTTCGGTCGGCTGCACGGCAGTCCGTGCGAGAGATGGTCACGGGCGAGTCGCACTACGTGTGGGGGGTCCGCCGCAGGATGAAGGTCGTGGAGCGTCCTGGGCGGGCTCATTTCGAGCTGGACGGTGAGCGGCTGCTCCTGTACGTCCAGGCCGGCACCACGGCTGAACAGCGGCGGGCGCTGCTCGACCGCTGGTGCCGGGAACAGCTTCGGCACGTGATCCCGGACTTGATTGCCAAGTGGGAACCCGTCCTTGAGGTGTCGGTGCCGCGGTGGAACATCAAGCGCATGAAAACCAAATGGGGATCGTGTAATCGCGAGACCGGACATATCTGGTTCAATGTGGAGCTTTCCAAAAAACATCCAAGTTGCCTCGAATACGTCGTTGTTCACGAGATGGTGCACTACCTCGAACGCAACCATGGCGAACGCTTCATCGAGCTCATGGAGAGATTCATGCCGAATTGGCGGATTCTTCGCGACCGGCTAGATGAATCGCCACTCGCAGAGGAAGAGTGGGCGTGAGCATGGCGTGATTCGTCAGTTTGGCGCGCGCCCTCGAACCGGCGGCATCGCGATCGTCCTGTCGGAGCGAGGCGATAGGGTTCGAACTCAGTTCGACCGAAGTGCGGGTGTCCGCCGCAGAATCGGAGGCTCGACCAGGTGAAGTTCATTGTCCTGCCCCAAGATGCACCGGTGCGCTCAGGCCCCGAGGCTGCGGTCCTAGTGGCCGATGACTGGGATGACTTCGGTTTTCGTACCAGCTATACGCTTTGGTACCGAGACTCGCAGACGCAGACGAACCTAGGGTTTGTCAAGGTCGCCGTCGCCGGGCAGGGAGACGGCCCCAGCCCCATCCGTGCGGGGGTTTACGATGGCTCGCCACCGGGTGAACTCTTCTCGCTCGGGCAGAGCGACCTCTACTACGACAACATCAAAAAGCTCGGGCATGACAGACGGGAAGAGATCCTTCGAGGGCTCTCTGACGTTGCCTACAACCCGGACCTTCTTGAGACTGCTATGCAGTATCCAGTGACACACTCATCACTGTTGCGGACGGTTGAGGAACAGACGGTCAGGGCGCAGTTCAACCGGATCGCCCGTGGCGGAGCCCGGCTGACCGAGTACCGGTTCCGCTACACCGCAGCGGGGCATGGCGCTGAGAGTGCTCTTGACTTCAAGGTTGATCCTGACTCCAGGCCGTCCAGCAATATCCACGCCCTCATCGGCCGCAACGGGGTTGGCAAGACGACCTTGCTGCGGAATCTGGCCGCTGCGGTTGTCTTGCCCGGGAGGCACGCGGAATTCGGGCGCATGGACGTGCTCCCGACGTCTACGTCCACAGACGGCGAGCGGTTTGTGAACGTGGTGTCAGTCACCTTCAGCGCGTTCGATCCCTTCGTCGAAGTGGTCGAGGAGAGTGATCCCCGAGCGGTGAAGTACACCTATGTCGGCCTGCAAAGCACTTCGCTCGATGAGCTGTCCACCGGCACCCAGCAGCAACGACTTCAAGCGGCCTTCAGTGCTGGAGTCCAGGCCGTCATCGACTCGCGGGACCTCATGCGCTGGCGCGACACAATGCTGCTGCTGAGCCGTGACCCGCAGTTCGCAGACTCCGCTGTCGCGGCCTACGCCCGTGACATACGGGCCGGCATGAAAGTCACGGACTCCGACGTGCGTGACCTGACCGCTGCCTTTGGGCGGATGAGCTCAGGCCACGCGATCGTAGTGCTGACCATGACACAACTCGTGCACCTCGTGGTGGAGCAGTCCCTAGTCCTGGTGGACGAGCCCGAGGCCCACTTGCATCCGCCACTGCTGGCTTCTTTCATGCAGGCGCTGTCTCACCTGTTGGCCGACCGCAACGGTGTCGCCGTAGTCGCTACACACTCGCCTGTCGTGCTTCAGGCGATGCCACAGTCCTGCGTCTACAAGCTCATACGCCAAGGCGAGATTAGCCGCGTCGAGCGCCCTCAGCTTGAGACGTACGGCGAGAACGTCGGCGTGCTGACCCACGAGGTGTTTGGGCTGGAGGTGATGGAGTCAGGCTTCTACGCGGAGGTCGGCAGAGCGGTGGCCGCACTGGATTCATACGAAGAAGTCCTTGCTTACTTTGGCGGCAAGCTCGGCGGAGAGGCAAAGGGGCTGGTCCGGATCCTCCTCGCAGAGAAGACGGATGGTCCCCTCTGATGTGGCCCCTGAAGGTCCCCATGCGGAAGGCAAGTGACAGCTACCAGGCATGCGTAGCCCGCAGCACCACGGCGGAAGGGCGGCGTGAGCGGCTGCTCAAGGCGGCCGACACCGTGCGGAAGGCTGGCCAGATGCTGCGCGAAGCCGCGGCTGCCAGGAACCTGCACGACCTTGATGCGAAGGGCTTTACGGTTCCTGAGATTGCTGGCAGCACCTTTGTGGATTGGGCGTACGAAAACGGCATGCAGACCGTCGGGGGGCGGGTAATACGCGACGAGCTGATGGCGGCTCCACCCAACGAACGCTGCCCGTTGTGCCGACAGGGTACCGTCCGTCAGCTCGACCACTACATGCCGAAGAGCCTCTTCCCTGCACTGTGCGTGGATCCGCTCAACCTCGTGCCCGTCTGCGAGCGGTGTAATTTAATCAAGGGTAATAAGCGTCCGGACAGCGCCGAGAACACGATCCTGCATCCGTACCTCGACCGGGTATCCCATGAGAGCTGGCTGGACGCACGAGCGATCCATGACTTCGGCACAGTGCGATTGCGTTTCTTCGTCAGCCCACCGGCATCCTGGGACGCCACGCTCACTACGCGGGTCAAGAACCACTTCACGCTCTTCGAGCTCGGGAAGCGCTACGCCATCGAAGCGAACCGTGCGATCTCCGATGTGACGTACGGTGTCGACAGGCAGCGCAAACGCGGTGGCGCACGCATGGTCCGGGACTACCTACAGGAGCAAGCAGAGACCCGACTCGCCGTCGACCTCAACAGCTGTGAAGGTGTCACCTACCGGACGCTCGCTGCCGACGACCTCTACTGCCATGGTCCCTCGACGCAAGACCCTTCCAACTGAGGCTCATGGCCTCGCAGCCGACAGCTGTGTCTTGCTATGTGGCGCGGGCTGACCTTGCAGCTGCCACTGGGTCTGTAAGGCTGGCACCTGTCTCGGAAACTGGGCTGGATAGTCTGGATCGTGCGACGATGCCGGTATGAATCGACTCGCGAACGCGACGTCGCCGTACCTGCTCCAGCATGCCTCCAATCCTGTGGACTGGTGGCCATGGGGAGAGGAGGCGATGCAAGAGGCCAAGCGGCGCGACGTACCCATCCTTCTCTCGGTGGGCTATTCGTCGTGCCACTTAGCCTGATGATCATTGGTGCCACGTGATGGCGCACGAGTCCTTCGAGGACGCCGGTGTCGCCGAGTACCTCAACGGCCGGTTCGTCGCGGTGAAGGTCGACCGCGAGGAGCGCCCGGACGTCGACGCCGTCTACATGGAGGCGGTGCAGGCGGCGACCGGGCAGGGCGGCTGGCCGATGACGGTCTTCCTCACGCCCGACAAGGACCCGTTCTACTTCGGGACGTACTTCCCGCCGGAGCCCCGGCACGGGATGCCGTCCTTCCGGCAGGTGCTCGAAGGCGTCGACGCCGCCTGGCGCGACCGCCGGGACGAGGTCGGCGAGGTCGCCACCCGGATCCGGGCCGACCTGGCCGAGCGGGCCTCGGTGTACTCGGCGGGCGCCCACCACCCGCCGGGCGAGGCGGACCTGCACCAGGCGCTGGTCGCGCTCAGCCGGGACTTCGACGCCCGGCGCGGCGGGTTCGGCGGCGCGCCCAAGTTCCCGCCGTCCATGGTGATCGAGTTCCTGCTCCGCCACCACGCCCGCACTGGCTCCGAGGCGGCCCTGGAGATGGCCGTCCGCACCGGCGAGGCGATGGCCCGCGGCGGCATCCACGACCAGCTCGGCGGCGGCTTCGCCCGGTACTCGGTGGACGCCGGGTGGGTGGTGCCGCACTTCGAGAAGATGCTCTACGACAACGCGCTGCTGCTCCGCGCCTACCTGCACCTGTGGCGGGCCACCGGCTCCCCGCTCGCCCGGCGGGTGGCGCTCTCCACCGCGGACTTCCTGCTGCGCGAACTGCGCACCCCGGAAGGCGCGTTCGCCTCGGCACTGGACGCGGACAGCCTGGACGCGGCGACCGGCGCGTCCGTCGAGGGGGCGTACTACGCCTGGACGCCCGGGCAGCTGGCCGAGGTGCTGGGCGAGGCCGACGGCGCGCTCGCGGCGGCGCTGTACGAGGTGACCGACGCGGGGACGTTCGAGCACGGCGCCTCGGTGCTGCAACTGCTCTCCGACCCGCAGGACGCCGAGGCCGCCGAACGCGTCCGGGCCGGGCTGTTCGAGGCGCGGTCGGGGCGGCCGGCGCCCGCCCGCGACGACAAGGTGGTCGCCGCCTGGAACGGCCTCGCCATCGCCGCGCTCGCCGAGACCGGCGCCCTGCTGGACCGCCCCGACCTGGTCGAGGCCGCCGAGAGCGCCGCGGACCTGCTGCTCGCCGTCCACCTGCTGCCCGACGGCCGGCTGCTGCGCACCTCCCGGGACGGCCGCGGCAACGACCGCAACGCGGGCGTGCTGGAGGACTACGCCGACACCGCCGAGGGCTTCCTCGCGCTGTACGCCGTCACCGGCGAGGCGGAGTGGCTGGAGCTGGCGGGCGGGCTGCTCGACACGGTGCTCAAGCACTTCGCCGACGAGGCCTCCGGCGCGCTGTACGACACCGCCGACGACGCCGAGGAACTGATCCGGCGGCCCCAGGACCCGACCGACAACGCCACCCCGTCCGGCTGGACGGCCGCCGCCGGAGCCCTGCTCACCTACGCCGCCTACACCGGGTCGGCGCGCCACCGCACCGCCGCCGAGCGGGCGCTGGGCATCGTCGGGGCGCTGGCCACCCGGGCACCGAGGTTCATCGGCTGGGGCCTGGCCGTCGCCGAGGCGTTGGCGGACGGTCCGCGCGAGGTCGCCGTGGTCGGCCCGGCCGGGGCGGCGGCGACGGCGGCGCTGCACCGGGCGGCACTGCTGGGGACGGCACCGGGCGCGGTGGTCGCCCTCGGTGAGCCCGGGCCCGCGGCGGAGGTGCCGTTGCTGGCCGACCGGCCGCTGGTGGCCGGTGCGCCGGCCGCGTACGTCTGCCGGCACTTCGCGTGCGACGCGCCGACCACCGATCCGGCGGTGCTCGCCGAGCGGCTCGGGGCCCGGTCGGAGGCGGTCGGCTCGGCCGGGTAATCCGGTTGTCCCCGGTGCAACGGCCGGGCGAGAATCGGCCATGACCTGGACGTTGACCACCTCCCTCGACGACTTTCGTACCCAGGCCGGAGACTTCCTCGGTGCGCGCCCGGCCGAGAACACCGTGCTCCTCACCGTGGTCGACCGGCTGGTCGGGCGCGGCCCGCACGCCTTCGGGGAGGGCACGCCGGTCTTCGGCTGGTGGAGCCGCGAGCCGGGCGGCCCGGTCGAGGGCGCCTTCCTGCGGACACCGCCGTTCGAGCTGCGTCTCGGTGTGATGCCGGACGGGGCCGCGGCCGTGCTCGCCGGCGAACTGGCCGCGGCCGGGCCGGAGTTCACCGAGGTCACCGGGGTGTCCGGCGGCGAGTCGGCGGTCCGGGCGTTCTCCGCCGCCTGGCAGGCCGGCACCGGCGCCACCGGGTCCCTCCGGTTCAGGCAACGGCTCTACCGGCTCGGCGAGCTGACCGGCCCGCCGCGCCCGCCCGCCGGCCGCCACCGGGTCGCGGTACCGGCCGACCGCGAGCTGCTGATCGAGTGGTACGAGGCGTTCGGGATCGAGTGCACCGTCGAACTCCCCAACATCGCGGGCACGGTGGACGACCGCATCGCCGACGGCCTGCTCCACGTCTGGGAGGACGACGGCCGGCCCGTCGCGATGGCCGGGAACAGTCCCGTGGTCGCCGGCATGTCCCGCATCGGCCCGGTCTACACGCCCGCCGGGGCACGAGGGCACGGCTACGCCAGCGGTGTCACGGCGGCCGCCTCCGCGGCCGCCCTCGCCCGCGGCGCGGCCGAGGTGCTGCTCTACACCGACCTCGCCAACCCGACCAGCAACTCGATCTACCAGCAGATCGGGTACCGGCCGGTGGAAGACTGTCTGACGCTGGACTTCGTGGACGTCGCGGACCTCGTGGGCCGAGGGCGTCTGCGGACGGGCCGGGCGGGGTAGGCGGGGTGCGGGGGTGGCGCGATGACGGACGGATTGCTGACGTGGGCCGCCCGGCTCGCTCCGGGTGAGGTGGTGGCCGGTGCGCTCGCCGTCAACCTGGGGCTGCTGGTGCTCGCACTGGCCGCGGGCGGGCTGCTGGTCCGGCGGTACGGCGAACGCCGGGTGACCCCGCCGCCCCCGCCGCCCGACCGGCGCGAGCTGCTGCTGTCGGCCACCGCCGTGCTGCTCAACTCCGCCGTGGGCGTGGCCGGCTGGGCGCTCTGGAAGGCCGGCTGGATCCGCCTCACGGCGGACACCGGGCTCCGTGCGGTCGCCGAACTCCTGGTGTTCACGCTGGTGATGGACGCGCTGATGTACGGCGGCCACTGGGCCGCCCACCGCCGCCGGCTCTACCGGCTGGCCCACGAGATGCACCACCGCTACCCCGACCCGCGGCCGGCCACCCTCTTCGTGCTCCACCCGCTGGAGGTGGCGGGCTTCGGCGGCGCCTGGCTCGCGGTGCTCGGCCTCCACGAGATCTCCGCCGCGGCCCTGGCCGGGTACGTCGGCGTCAATCTGGTCTTCGGCCTGCTCGGCCATCTGGGCGTCGAGCCGTTCCCCGCCCGCGTCCGGCGGTGGGTGGTGTTCCGGTGGGTCGCGCTGCCGATGTTCCACGCCGGCCACCACGCCGACCCGGCGGTCAACCTGGGCTTCTACACCACGGTCTGGGACCGGCTCTGCGGCACCGTCGACCCGGCGTACGACACCCTCCGCGCCGCCGAATGGCAGACGCCCGCCGCCCGTCAGTCGATCGCGTGGACCCCGGGCGAATGACGGACCTTCGTGTTGAACGGGTCGCTGCCGCCGCCCTCCGCCACCGGAGTGCCGCCCATCGACCGGTCGCTGTTGCGGTAGTTGTGGGCGGTGGCGAGCAGATTGCCGCCCGCCGTCCTCATGTCCTCGGCGAGTCCGTCGAGCAGCGCCTTCCAGGCGGCCGAGCACTCGTGCAGCGCGGCCCCGCTCTGCCACCCCGGCAGGGCAGCCGCCGCCCGGTCGCTCGGCGCGGCCAGCCTCGCCGTCTCCTCGGGGACCTTCCCGGCCACCGTCTGCGCGTTGGTGCCGGCGGCGGACAACTCGTTCGGCCGTACCGTGAATCCCGTTCCTCCGGCCACCGTCTCCCCCTCGACCGTGCTGTCGGCTGTGCGCGCTATGGTAACGGACAGTACAAGAGGGACCACTCGTGAGCGACAGCTGGGGGGCTGAACAGTGGACCTGGCGGGCCTGAAGAACGCCAAACCGGAGGAGCTGTACGCCGCGGCCGAGGCGTACGGGCAGCTGTACAAGGCGTACGTACAGCACACCGCGGACTGGAAGAGCGGCACGGCCGACCGCGTGCACGGCTCCGGCTGGACGGGGGGCGCCGCCGACGCGGCCACCAAGTCCCTGGACGCGACCACGGACAAGCTCCAGGCGGCGGACATCGAACTGTCCTGCATCGAGGGCACCCTGCGCGACCACGCCGACACGTTCAGCCTCGCGCAGTCCAAGCTGCGGCAGGCGCTCACCGACGCGGCCGCCAAGAACCTGAAGGTCGCCGACGACGGCACCGTCAGCTGGAGCGCCTCGGCCAACCCGTACCAGGCGACCGACTGGGCGGACAAGCAGAAGGCGGCCGCCGAGGACATCGCCAAGCGGATCGCCGGCGCACTCGGCGAGGCCACCCAGGCCGACCAGGGCCTCGCCGCCGACCTCAGGCGCTTCACCGGCCGCGCCACCGACAAGTCCGGCCTGGACCTGAAGACGGCCAGCGCGGACGGGTACCTCCAGCAGTTCGGCGACCTCAACAATGCGGGCTACAAGAAGGACATGCCGGGCAAGGACGCCAGCCCGACGGAGGTCAACTCCTGGTGGAGGGGCCTCGACCCGGCGGGACAGCAGTGGTTCATCGACCACCACCCGGAGGCGATCGGCAACCTCGACGGCATCCCGGCCCCGATACGGGACCAGGTGAACCGGGAGTACCTGAGGAAGACGCTCAGTGATCTGGTGGAGACCAGGCGGACGAGGCCGCTGACCACGGGCGAACAGCAGACCTACAACGAGCTGTTCCCGATCAGCGAGCGCCTGAGGGAGGACGACAGGCTCAGGGGTGACGGCCGTCCGCAGGACTTTCTCCTGGGCATCGGTAACGACGGGCACGGCCGGGCGATCATCTCCTTCGGCAACCCCGACACCGCGACAGACATCTCCTCGTACGTCCCGGGGATCACGACCTACCCCTCGTCCCTGGGGCCGAAGGGCGACTGGACCCCCGGAACCAACGAGGCCGAGAACACGCTCAACCTCTGGCGAGCGGCCAACGCCAAGTTGCCGCCGGGTGGATCGGTCGCGTCGATCGTGTGGCTGGGCTACGACCCTCCGGGGCAGGACATGAGTGCTGCGTCGAGTGGGGCCGGTGACAAAGCCGCCCCGGCCTACGCGAAGTTCCTCAGCGGCGTGCGGGCGAGCCATCAAGGCGGCGAGCCACCGCACATCACGTCGATCGGTCACAGCTACGGCTCGTACGTGGTCGGCCAGGCCACCAAGCTCTCCACCACACCGGGCGCGCCCTACACGCCGCCGGACGACGTGGTGTTCATCGGCAGTCCGGGCGTCGGTGTGGACAAGGCCTCCGACCTGCGGATGCCGGGTCACGTCTGGGCGGGTGCGGCGTCGAACGACGCGGTCACCCATACCCCGACGAAGAGCGATGCCTTGATCACCGTCACCAGCGGCCCGATCATCGGCTGGGGCAAGCACGAACTCCTCAACCCGGACGACGGCTGGTACGGGACGGACCCGGCGAGCTCCGCTTTCGGGGGAAAGCGCTTCTCCGTCAGCGACGGGGGGAATGCGACGGACGTCATCGGGATGCACACGAAGTACCTGACCCCGGAGAACGGCGGCCCCTCGCTGGGGAACATCGCCTCCATCGTGACCCGAGGCTGCGACGTCGTGCAGGTGGAGGGCCGATGAGGATCCGCTGGAAGGTGGTTGTCCCACTCGCGGTCGTGGTCGCAGTACTGACAGCCGGAGTGGGTTTGTTCTACAACGGATACGGGCCCATGGCGTTGCGGGACAAGCGTGTCCTCAAGCTGAAGAGCCCGGCGGCGGCGAAGGACCGGATCGACGAGTTCCTGCGTGCCACCATGGCCGGGATCTCGCCGCAGGTGGAGTACCTCGGCGGCGACTACCAGGTGACGCGCGAGGAGGACCACTGGGACGGCGAGCCGAACTTGAAGTCGCGGCTCTTCGGAGCAGTCACCATCCGTACCCGGATTGCTCAGGTGAAGCTTCCGCGCTTGCTCGACCAGATCAGCTGGAGCTGGGAGGGCATGGGGTGCGGCCGCGTGGAGCGCTCCGGACCCGACAAATACAACCCCAAACTGACCTCTCTCAGTTGCACGACAGACGATGGGCTGTCCGTCTCCCTCGGCGCGTCCTCTGACGGGTCGTACAACTCGGTCGCCTTCAGCGGCGAGCTCGACTTCGTGCGGTACCAGCCTGCCCACGAGTACGGGCCGGTCTCGCCACTCCCGACGAGGCCCCGCACCTCCGGCGGCGTGGTCGCCGATGACGCCGTCGACGACCCCTACTGGTCGCACTGACCCCCGCTACTCCCAGTCCCACCGGATGCCCAGCAGGCACGGCTGGAGCGCCGAGCCCACGAGGTGGACGCAGTGGTGGCCGTCCAGCGTCAGCTCCTCCGTCCCGTACGGCTTCCCGCCTGGGGCGTGGAGGGCGAAGCGGTGACAGCGGACGGGGAGGGCCGCGGGGTGGAAGGTGACCTGGAGGACGTACTGGCCGGCGCCGGAGTTGAAGCCGCGGACGTACTCGCTGCTGGGCGTGGGTGACGGGGCGTCGTCGAAGCCGTAGCCGAGCAGGTGGGTGTCGCCGGCCCGGAGGCGGCGGTCGAGGAGGAGCTCGGCGACGAGCAGGTCGTGGGCGGGGTCGCGGCGGATGCGGCCGGGGCGGCAGTTCTCCTCGGCACGGACGCCGACGCGGGTGATGTCGCAGCCGGGATCGCCCTGGTAGATGGCCAGGTAGCGGTCGATGCCGTCGCGGTGGGCGCGCAGGGCGTGCTGGGAGTCGCGGCGGACGAGGTGGCGGTCGGGGCCGACGCGGATCCGTTCGATGTGGGTGATGGTGTGCAGGCCGGTGTCGCGCGGGCTCGCGATGGTGGCGAGGAGGTCGTCGACGGCGGTGGCCGGGGTGATGAGGTCGCGGTAGGGGAGGACCGGCGGGCCGGCCGGGTCGGCGGGGGTGGCGCGGCGGGGACCGAGGAGTCGGGTGAGGGAGTGCGCGGGGAGGTCCAGGACGTCCTCCAGCACCCGGACCGCGCGCAGGGATTCGGCCCGTTCGGGCCGGCGGCGGCCCTGTTGCCAGTAGCTGAGGCTGGTGATGCCGACCTGGACGCCGCGTTGGGCGAGGTGCTCGCGGACGCGGTGCAGGGCGAGACCGCGGGCGGCGATGGCGGTGCGCAGGGCGAGGTGGAACGGGCCGGTGCGCAGGGCGGTGGCGAGGTCGGCCTGTTCGCCGCGGTGCATGGCGGCCTCTTCGGGGGTCGGGCCGGCGGGTTCCGGTTGGTCGTGAATATTCACATGCGGAAGGCGGTTTGTCACCGGTGGAGGCGCTGCCGCGCGGCGGTTCCGGGGGCGGCGTTCACACCTGGGCGGGGTCGTTCACACCTGCGGGCGGGGGTCGGGAGGGCCGTTGACCAGGCTCTGACAACGGCGGATGCTCGGTGACGCGATCCGGACCGCACCCCCACACCTCTCCACTCCTGTGCCTGTGCAAGGAGGAACGCCCCCATGTCAGTTCCACGGATACGCCTGCGCCGTGCGGTCTCGGTGCTCGCGCTCGGCGTGCTTGGCCCGGTGTTCACCGTCGCCGCGACCGCCCCGGCCTCCGCCGCCCCCAACGGCGCGCCGGCCCCCACCGCACACGTCCGCCCGGCGGGAGCCGCGGGCAGTACGGCCGACCTGGCCGGCACGTACAAGAAGCTCAACATCACCATGCAGCAGCAACAGCAGACCAACTGGTGCTGGGCGGCGAGCGGCAACACCATCGCCACCTGGTTCGGCTACGACTACAGCCAGAACCAGTTCTGCAACGCCGCGTTCGGCCGATCGGTCAACTCCACCTGCCCCAACAGCCAGGCCACGCTGGGCGATGTGCAGAACGGCCTGAGCCGGGTCGGCATCAACCCGGGCTCGTACGTCACCGGGTACCTGCGCTACAGCACCGTGCAGACCGAGGTGAACGCCGACCGCCCGATCGAGACCCGGATCCAGTGGAGCTCCGGCGGCGGCCACATGCACGTCGTGTACGGGTACGACACCGCCGGCAACCAGGTCTACTGGGGCGACCCGTGGCCGTCCAACTACCGCTACAACTGGGCGGACTACAACTACTACGTGTCCAACGGCACGTTCTCCTGGACCCACTCCCTGTACCGGATCGGCGCGTGAGGGGCGACCATGACCAGCATCCGTAACGCGGCCGCGGCCGTCCTGATCGCCGCCGGCCTCGGTCTGGCCGTCACCCCGGCGGCCCACGCCGAGAGCGGGTCCGGCGCCCCCGTGCCGGTCACCGCCGAGGAGCTGGCGCAGGCCCGGGGCGCCGCCCAGAGCCCCGCCGTCCTGGAGCAGTTGGGCCGCTTCTTCGCCCGCAGGGGCGTGCCGCCGACCAAACAGTCGACCATCGGCGCGGCCGAGGAGGCGCGGGCGGCGGGCGCGGCCGCGCCGAGGCTGTCCGGCGACACCGTGCCGGTCTACACCCTGGACGCGGCCTTCGTGGCCGGGACCCCGGGGGCGGCGGTGGCGAAGGCCGAGTTCACCGCCAGCAGGGCCGTCTCGGCGGACGGCCAGGTGGCCTCGGTCTGGACCGTGAAGCAGGGAGGCTCCTGGCGGGTCGTCAACATCGCCTCCGGCGGTGACGAGAACGACTACGCGGCGCGGGCGGCCGGCAGCGGCGGCGGGACGGCGTTCCGCGAGCCGCAGCTCAACGCCTGGTACGTACTGCGGGACGGCCGGGTGCTGCCGCTGGACGACGAGGCGAGGCGATCGGTCGGCGCGGCCGGGGTGAGCCTGGCGGCGTACCAGAATCTGGTCCGCCAGCGGTACGGGGACAAGCTGCCCGGCTCGGCGTACGACCGGGCCGGGAAGGGCGGCGGCTACCAGCCGGACGCCACCGTGCAGGAGGCGGCGCAGGGCGGCGGTACCGCACTGCCCGCCGTCACGGCGGCCGCGGCCCTGGGCGTCACCGCGCTCGCGGGCGGGGGCGTCGCGCTGCGGCGGCGGGCGGGTGCCCGGCGCGGGTAGCGCCACCGGGTGAGGGGCGGCGGGGTCCGGCACGGCGGCCGGGCCCCGCCGCCGCGTGCACGCCCGCGGGGTCGGCTACAGCCCGGTGAACCCGCGTTCCAGGACGGCGAAGGCCTGGTCGACCAGGTCGGCGATGTCCTGGGTGCCGCCGCCCTGGGCCCACTGGAGCGCGGTCTCGGTGGTGGCCGCGCCGATGGCGGCCGCGGTGATCCGCATCTCGAAGGTCGGCTCGGGGATTCCCGCACGCTGGGCCAGCACGGTGAGGTAGAGCCGCTGCGGGTCGTTGGCGGTCTCGTGCATCCGGGCCCGCAGCGCGGGGACTTCGTCGACCAGCCGCATCCGGGTGATCAGCTCGTCGCGCTCGTGCTGGAGCAGCTCGCGGAGCAGTCCGACCATGACCTCGCGGCAGGACTGCAGAAACGGTTCGTCAGAGGGGCGGGCGAGCAGCGCGGTGACCATCGCGGGGTCGTACTCGTCGGTGAGGACGAGGTCCTCCTTGGTGGCGAAGTACCGGAAGAACGTGGACTGCGAGACCTCGGCCGCCGCGGCGATCTGCTCCACGGTGGTGCCCTCGTAGCCCTGTTCGGCGATCAGCCGGTACGCCTCGCGGCGGATCGCCTGACGGGTCTTCAGCTTCTTCCGTTCGCGCAGCGACAGCGGCGCCTCCAGCATGGCCTGGACCGGGTTGGCCGGGGCTGCTGCCGGGGGTGCCGCTGTCGGCCGCGTTGCGCTCATACCTTCGATTATCCGCGATCGGCGGCCGGCACGGTGGCCGTCCCCGACGACGCCCCCGGCGGGGGTCCGGGCCGCGGCCCCGTCCCGGCGGCTGCCGCCTCCGTCGCCTCCTCCGCCCCGGCCCGCTCCTCGGCGGGGCGCGGCTCGACGGCGGGCATCCGCAGCGCGACCAGGACCGCCGACAGCACCGCGATCCCCCCGGCGACCAGCAGCACGACCGTCATGCCGTGGACGTACGCGGCGTGCGCGGACGCGGCCAGCGCCCCGTCCCCGGTGGCGGCGGCCACGGCGTCGGCGGCGACCACCGACTGCCCGGCCTTGTGCGCGGCGTCGGCGGAGAGTGCGGTGGTGTCCAGCGCCCCCCGGTACGAGCCGGCCAGCAGGCTGCCGAAGACGGCCACCCCGATCGCCCCGCCGACCTGGCGCAGCGTCTGGATCAGCCCGGCGCCGACCCCGGCCCGGGCGGGCGGCAGGGTGAGCAGGGCGGAGGCCTGGGCGGTGATCAGCGACAGGCCCATGCCCAGGCCGAGCAGGGTGAGCCAGACCGCGGCCAGGCCGTAGCCGTCGGAGGTCTCGGTGCGGCTGCCGAGCAGCAGGGCGGCGGCCAGCACGGCCAGTCCGACGGTGATCACCGCGCGGGCGCCGATCCGGGTGACCAGCCGGTCGCTGAGCTTGGCGGCCACCATCAGCCCGAGCATCATCGGCATCAGCCGCAGGCCGGTGCCGAAGGCGTCGGCGCCGAGCACGCTCTGGAAGTAGAGCGGCAGGACGAAGAAGGCGCCGAACAGGACCAGCGAGACCAGCGTCGCGGCCACCGAGGACCAGCCGAAGGTCGGGTCGGCGAGCAGGGCGAGGTCGAGCATCGGGTCGCGTTGGCGGCGGCTGCGCAGCACCAGGGCGGTGAGGGCGACCAGCGAGCCGACGATCATGCCGAGCACCAGCGGGTCGGCCCAGCCGCGGTCGGGGCCCTCGATGATGCCGAAGGTGAGGGCGGCCAGGCCGCCGGCGCCGAGCACGGTGGCCGGCAGGTCGATCGCGGGAGCGGCGGGGTTGCGGGTCTCCGGGAGCAGCAGCACGCAGGCGACGATGCCGATGGCGGTCAGCGGGATGTTGATCACGAAGACCGCGCCCCACCAGAAGTGCTGGAGCAGGAAGCCGCCGATCAGCGGGCCGAGCGGGGCCCCGGCCGCCAGTGCGGCGGCCAGCAGGGCGGTGGCACGGCGCTGCTCCCCGGAGGGGAAGAGCCCGGGGATGACCGCCATGGACATCGGCATGACCAGCGCGCCGGCCAGGCCCATCGCGGCGCGGGCGGCGATCAGGGTGCCGGGGCTGTCGGCGAGCATGCCGACCGCGGAGGCGAGGCCGAACAGGGCGAGGCCCACGGTGAGGGTGCGGCGGCGGCCGAAGCGGTCTCCGATCAGCCCGGCCGGGAGCATCGCGGCGGCGAAGACCACGGTGTACGAGTCGACGATCCACTGCTGCTGCCCGGTGGTGGCCTGGAGCTGGGAGGCCAGGGTGGGCAGGGCCACGTTGAGGATCGTCATGTCGAAACTGATCACCAGGACGCTCAGCGCGACGGCGACCAGCGCCAGCCAGCGTCGTGGGTGCGGCCCGGGCGGGGCCGGGGCGGGAGCGGTGGACACGGGCAACCTCCGGAAGCCGGTCGGAAGGACGGGGAAGTTCCTGTCAAATGACAGTAACTCTCAAAAGATGGAGACCGTCAATACGCCGAGTGGTACCGGTGCCGTCACGCTCGGTGATGTGTCCTGGAAGTGCGCGTTCCGCACATGGAATTGACGCAACGTTGATCTGTCGTTCGCCGCTTCGGGGCGGCTGCGGGTGACTGTCGGTAGATACGATGTGGCAATCGGTCAGTGCTGGCCGACGCGTGCCGAGAGCGGAGAAGGGGTGGGGCGGCAGGAGCCGACCACTGGCCCGGCGCAGGAAGGGGAGACCGAATGGCCGACAGGGAGTCGAGCGCCCAGATCTGGGGTGCGGCCGTGGTGGTGGGATCGGCGCTGGCCGTGGTCGCCGCTTATCTCATCAACGGCGCCGCACTGGTGCTGGCGGTCGCCGGGGTCGAGGTGCTGCTGCTGATGGTGTACGTCGGCCGCCGCTGGCGCCTGCTGCACCAGCCGGTCGCCCCGCGCGGCCACCAGGCGGCCGGCGTCACCCCCGACGCGGCGCACTGTGAGCGCTGCCGCCGGGCCCGCGAGGCGCTGGACGCCCGCCGGGCCCGCTCCCGCCCGCGCCGGGCCCGCCCGGCGGTGTCGCAGGAGCGCGCGCCGTACGAGCGCGCGCCGCGCGAGCGCCAGGTCCGCGACCGTTCGGCGGGCGCCCGGCCCGCGCACCGCGACCCCGACCGTCCCGACCCCGACCGCGGCCACCCCGATCACGGTCGCCCCGATCACGGCCGCCTCGACCGCGACCGCCCGCCGCGTCCCGCCCCGGAGTGGACAGCGGAACGGGCGGCCACCCGGTCACCGGACCGGTCGGCCGCCCGTCATGGCGTGCCCGGCTCAGCCGACCGGGCTGTACGCCACCAGTGAGACCCCGACGTACTGGGTGATGAAGGCCCCGAGGGTGAAGGCGTGGAACACCTCGTGGAAGCCGAACCACTGCGGTGACGGATCGGGCCGCTTGAGTGCGTACACCACCCCGCCGATGCTGTAGAGCACTCCGCCGACGACCATCAGCACCACCACCGTGACGCCGCCGGTGTGCAGGAAGTCCGGCAGGAAGAACACGGCGGCCCAGCCCAGGGCGATGTACACCGGCGTGTACAGCCAGCGCGGCGCGCCGACCCAGAAGACCCGGAACGCGATCCCGGCCAGCGCCCCGCCCCAGGCCACCCAGAGCAGCGCCTGCCGCGCGCCGCCGTCCAGCAGCAGGATGGTGAACGGGGTGTAGGTGCCCGCGATGATCAGGAAGATATTCGCGTGGTCGAGCCGGCGCAGCACGGCGTCGCCGCGCGGACCCCAGGTGAAGCGGTGGTAGACCGCGCTGACGCCGAACAGCAGCCAGGCGCTGGCCGAGTAGATCGCGCAGGCGACCCTGGCGGATGTGGAGCCGGCCTGGCAGATCAGCACGATCCCGGCGGCCACCGTGGCGGGGAACATCGCGGCGTGCAGCCAGCCGCGCCACTTCGGCTTGCTCTCCGTACGCTCCGTGCTCTCCACGAGCTCAGCAGTCATGGGCTGCATGCTACCTGTTACCTACGGGTCCGTAGGTTACTGCCGCGTAGGAAGTGGTGCTCATCACTACTTGGACGTTTTGGAGTGTTCGGGGGTGGGGTTGAGGTGCCCTCGCTCGGCCGGAAGCGATGCATTACCAACCAGTAACCGGACTGAATGTAGTAAAAGATGCGTCAATTTCACCGCTGCGCCGTATTCGGGGCTGGAGAGCGGAGCTACGCTGCAAGCACCCTCAAACCCCCGCTACGCCGCCTCCCTGCCGAGATGGCGTGAAACGGAGCGATCGTGTCGAACGAGAACCTCGCTCTCAGCGCATCCGCGCCCACCCGCCACGAGCGTCTGCTGGCCTGGGTGAGCGAGATCGCGGAGCTCACCCAGCCGGAGCGCATCGAGTGGTGCGACGGTTCGGACGAGGAGTACCAGCGCCTCGCGGACCTGCTGGTGGCTCAGGGCACCTTCAAGAAGCTCAACGAGGACAAGCGCCCCAACTCCTACTACGCCGCCTCGGACCCCACGGACGTGGCGCGCGTCGAGGACCGCACCTACATCTGCTCCGAGCAGGAGAAGGACGCCGGCCCGACCAACAACTGGAAGGCCCCCGCCGAGATGCGGGCCCTCTTCCAGGGGGAGAACGGTCTGTTCCGCGGCGCGATGAAGGGCCGCACCATGTACGTGGTGCCCTTCTCGATGGGCCCGGTGGGCTCCCCGCTGGCCGCGTACGGCGTCGAGATCACCGACTCCGCCTACGTCGCCGTGTCGATGCGCGTGATGACCCGCATGGGCCAGGCCGTGCTGGACCAGCTCGGTGAGGACGGCGACTTCGTCAAGGCCGTGCACACCGTCGGTGCCCCGCTCGCCGAGGGTCAGGCGGACGTGCCGTGGCCGTGCAACACCACCAAGTACATCTCGCACTTCCCGGAGACCCGGGAGATCTGGTCCTTCGGCTCCGGCTACGGCGGCAACGCCCTGCTCGGCAAGAAGTGCTACGCGCTGCGCATCGCCTCGACCATGGCCCGCGACGAGGGCTGGCTGGCCGAGCACATGCTCATCCTCAAGCTCACCCCGCCGGCCGACGCCACGGGCCAGGCAGAGCCCAAGTACGTCGCGGCCGCCTTCCCGTCCGCGTGCGGCAAGACCAACCTGGCCATGCTCCAGCCGACCATCCCGGGCTGGAAGGTCGAGACGATCGGCGACGACATCGCCTGGATGCGCTTCGGCGCCGACGGCCGCCTGTACGCCATCAACCCCGAGGCCGGCTTCTTCGGCGTCGCCCCCGGCACCGGCGTGGACACCAACGCCAACGCCATCGAGACGCTCTGGGGCAACACCGTCTTCACCAACGTCGCGCTGACCGACGACGGCGACGTGTGGTGGGAGGGCCTGACGGACGAGCCGCCGGCACACCTGACCGACTGGCGCGGCAACAGCTGGACGCCGGAGTCCGGCACCCCGGCCGCCCACCCGAACGCCCGCTTCGCCGTGCCGGCCGCGCAGTGCCCGACCATCGCCCCCGAGTGGGAGGACCAGGCGGGTGTGCCGATCTCGGCCATCCTCTTCGGCGGCCGCCGGGCCACCGCCGTCCCGCTGGTGACCGAGTCCTTCGACTGGAAGCACGGCGTCTTCCTGGGCGCCAACATCGCCTCCGAGAAGACCGCCGCCGCCGAGGGCACCGTCGGCGAGCTGCGCCGCGACCCGTTCGCGATGCTGCCGTTCTGCGGCTACAACATGGGTGACTACTTCGCCCACTGGCTGAAGGTCGGCGCCCAGGCGGACGCGGCCAAGCTGCCGAAGATCTACTACGTGAACTGGTTCCGCAAGAACGGCGAGGGCAACTTCGTCTGGCCCGGCTACGGCGAGAACAGCCGCGTGCTGAAGTGGATCGTCGAGCGCCTGCAGGGCACCGGCGAGGGCGTCGAGACCCCGATCGGCGTGCTGCCGACCGTCGAGGGCTTCGACCTGGAGGGCCTGGAGCTGTCGAAGGAGGACCTCGACCTGCTCTTCACCGTCGACGCCGACATCTGGCGCCAGGAGGCCGCGCTCGTCCCGGCCCACCTGGAGCTGTTCGGCGACCACACGCCCACCGAGCTGTGGGACGAGTACCGAGACCTGGTCGCGCGCCTCGGCTGAGCCTGAGCCTCAGCGGAGTGCATCGGAGGTGCGTGGCACGAATCGCGCACCGACCGAGCGACAGGACGGCCGGAGCCCCGCCGGACGATCTTTCCCCGACCAAGGAGATCGTCCGGACCGGGACTCCGGCCGTAGCTTTTCCGGGAGCGGCCGCCCAGGCGCCGCGCTCGCGGAGGAACGCCGTCAGGGCTGGGTGTATCCGCCGAGGAAGTCGCCGATGCGGGTGACGGCGTCCGCGATCTCCTCCGCGCGGGGGAGGGTGACCACGCGGAAGTGGTCCGGTTCGGGCCAGTTGAAGCCCGTCCCCTGGACCAGCAGGATCCGCTCGGCGCGCAGCAGGTCCAGCACCATCTGGGCGTCGTCCTTGATCTTGTAGACCTTCGGGTCGAGCCGGGGGAAGGCGTAGAGCGCGCCCTTCGGCTTGACGCAGCTGACCCCGGGGATGTCGTTGAGCAGCCGCCACGCGGTGTCCCGGGACTCCAGCAGTCGGCCACCCGGGAGGACGAGGTCCTTGATCGACTGCCGCCCGCCGAGCGCCGCGGCGACGGCGTGCTGGGCCGGCATGTTGGCGCAGAGCCGCATCGAGGCGAGCACGGTCAGGCCCTCGATGTAGCTGCGGGCGCGCTGCCGGTCGCCGGAGAGCACCATCCAGCCGGAGCGGAAGCCCGCGACCCGGTAGGCCTTGGAGAGGCCGTTGAACGTGACGCAGAAGAGGTCCGGGGCCAGGGTGGCCAGCGGGACGTGCTCGGCGTCGTCGTAGAGGATCTTGTCGTAGATCTCGTCGGCGTAGACCACGAGCTTGTGCCGGCGGGCGATGTCGACCAGGCCCTCCAGGACCTCGCGCGGGTAGACCGCGCCGGTCGGGTTGTTCGGGTTGATCACCACGATCGCCGTGGTCCGGTCGGTGACCTTGGACTCGATGTCGGCGAGGTCCGGGTACCACTCGGACTGCTCGTCGCAGCGGTAGTGCACGGCGGTGCCGCCGGCCAGCGAGACCGAGGCCGTCCAGAGCGGGTAGTCCGGCGCGGGGACGAGCACCTCGTCGCCGTCGTCCAGCAGGGCCGTCATGGCCAGCTGGATCAGCTCGGAGACGCCGTTGCCGAGGAAGACGTCCTCGACGGTGAGGCCGTGCAGGCCGCGGTCCTCGTAGTGCATCACCACGGCGCGGCGGGCCGAGAGCAGGCCCTTGGAGTCCCCGTACCCGTGCGCGGAGGAGAGGTTGCGCAGGATGTCCTGGAGGATCTCGGGGGGCGCGTCGAAGCCGAACACGGCGGGATTGCCGGTGTTGAGCTTCAGGATGCGGTGGCCCTGCTCCTCCAGCCGCATCGCCTCGTCGAGCACCGGGCCGCGGATGTCGTAGCAGACGTTGGCGAGCTTGCTGGACTGGATGACCTGCATGCCTGCCTACTTTAGGGGTACGGCGGGGCGGTCCGGCACGCGTGCGGGGACGCGCGCCGGACCGCCCTCAGTGCCTGCCTTCGATCGGCAGGCGGGTGGCTTAGCCGACCTTCCAGACCAGCGGCTCGGTGTCCAGAACGCTGCCGAAGGAGAGGAACTGCGGCGGAGTGCCGTTCGGAACGAGATAGACCGCACACTGCTGCTGGGCCTGGCCGTCCGGCAGGGTGCCGGGCTTCTTGCCGGCGTCGCACTGCGGGATCGACTTCATGACGACCGGGGCCGGCAGGATGCCGGACGCCTTGGCGTCCGTGTTCACCTTGAACCGCATCATGAAGTACTCGTCGGTCAGCGGGGCGCCGGTGCGGTTGGTGAACGAGACGGTGACGTAGTAGGGGGTCTTGCCCTCCACGTCGGCCGGCTTGAAGTTGAACGGCGCGATCTCGGCCGCGGTGCCCTTGACCACCGAGACCGGGGTCACGTCGGCCTTGGTCTTGCCCTGGTAGCTGCCGGTCGCGGTGAGCGCCAGCGGGTTGCCGAAGCCGACCTTGCCGCTGCCGCCGCTCGCGCCGCCGATCGGGTTGCCGCTGGTGGTGGCCGTGGGGGCCGGGTTGGCGCCGCCCGTGCCGCCGGTGGCCGTCCCGCCGGTGGCCGCGCCGCCGGTGCCGGCCGTGCCGCCGGTCGCCGCCGCCGCGGAGCTGGCCGCCGCCGAGGCGGTGGTGCCCGCGCCGCCGGCGCCCGCCGCGGCCGGGTCGGCCGGATCGGCGTTGTCCGGCCCACAGGCCGTCAGCAGCATCGCGAGCGCCGCGACCGGGAGACCGGCGCGCAGAACCTTCTGGGTGTTCGTCAAGATGTGTTCCCCGTTGGATGATGTCGTCGATGCGGCGCTCCGGATCAGGTCCGGGCGCCGCCTCTGGCTCGGACGAGGACAATAGCGGGTCGGTTCCCGGGGCGGGGAAAGCCGGGTGGGGCGGGAGGGGTTGCCGTGGTCGTCGCCGTACTCGGAGCGGTGCTGGCGGGCCTGCTGGTGGCGCCGGCACTGCGTGGGCTGGTGCTGCGGTACGCGGTGCCCGAGGGAGAGCCGTGGTGCACCGCATGTCCGTCCTGCGCACGGGAGTTGCGCGGACTGCCGCCGACCGGACGCTGCCCGGGCTGCCGGGAGCGGCTGGGCGGCCCGCGGGCCTGGCTGGTGGAGGCGGTCACCGCCGCCGCGGCCGCGGCCGCACTGAGTGCGGCCCACCCGGGTGACGCCCTGCTGCTGCTCTGGGCGGCCGGGCCCGGCGTGGTGCTCGGCTTCACCGACGCCCGGGTGCACCGGCTGCCGTACCCGCTGAGCTGGACGCTGACGGCCGGTCTGGCGCTGCTGCTGGTGGTGCTGGAGCTGGCGGACGGCCGCCCGGGCGCGCTGCTGCGCTGCCTGCTGGTGGCGCTGGCCGCCGCCGTGCTCTTCGAACTGCCCTCCTGGTTCGGCCTGATGGGCGAGGGGGACACCGTACTGGCGCTCGGCCTCGGCGCGTTGCTCGGCCGGTACGGCTGGGCCGCCGCCTTCACCGGGCTGTTCGTGGCCATGGCGCTCGCCGGGCTCTGGGGGGTGGTCAGGGCCGTCGCGGCCCTGGTCCGGCGGCGCCCGGTGCGCGGGCTGGAGCTGCCGATGGGCCCGTTCCTGCTGCTCGGCACGCTGGCCACGGTGCTGTTGCAGTAGGCCGGGTGCGGGTGCGGGCAACGGTGCGGGCGCGGGTGCGGAGAACGCGAACGGGCCCGTCGTACCGGTCGGGTACGACGGGCCCGCCCACGGCGCGCAGGCCCCACCCTCAAGGGGCGCCGCGCCGTGGCCCGTCACGGGACTCCGGCCCGCCCGCGGGGCGGACGGCGGGAGTCCGGCGACGGGCCGGGGGAGTTACGGCATCTGGTGGACGAACGGGCCGACCGCGTTGGAGAACGCGTTCCCGTTGTTGGCGTCCCAGTTGGTGGACCAGGTCATCGCGCCGCGGATGGTGGGCCACTTGGCCGGCGGGACGAAGCTGCCGCAGTTCTTGCCGGTGGCCAGGCAGTCGAGCGCGTTGTTCACCACGGTCGGCGAGACGTAGCCGCCGCCGGCCGCCTTGCTGGACGCCGGGACGCCGATGCCGACCTGGTCGGGCCGCAGGCCGCCCTGGATGTGGGTGCAGACCTGCGAGGTGATGAAGTCGATGGTGCCCTGGTTGTAGACCTTGCCGTCGCAGCCGTTCATGCCGCCCGAGTTGTAGAACTGGGTGTTGACGACGGTCAGGATGTCCTTGGTGTTCAGCGCCAGCTGGAAGTAGGCACCGGCGGTGCTGTACATCCCGATGGTCTCCGGGGCCATCGTCAGGATGAAGTTCGGGCCGACCTTGGCCTGGAGGCCGTGCAGCGCGTTGCCGAGGTACGTCGCGTTGACGCCGTTCTCCAGGTCGACGTCGATGCCGTCGAAGCCGTAGTCCTTGATGATCGCGTAGGCCGTGTCGACGAAGGCCTGCGCGGCGGCGGCGTCGTTGACGCTGATCGCGCCGTTCTGGCCGCCGATGGAGAGGATGACCTTCTTGCCGGCCGCGCGCTTGGCGTTCACGTCGGTGCGGAACTGCGCGTCGGTGTAGCCGCCGAGGGCCTTGGAGAGCGCCGGGTCGAGCGTGAAGCTGATCGCGCCGGTCCTGGTCGGCACGGCGTCGGCGAAGGAGACCGCGATGATGTCGTACGCGCTCTGGACGTCGCCGAGCTTCTGGACGGTCGCGCCGTTGTCGAAGTTGTGCCAGTAGCCGGTGACCACGTGCTTGGGCAGGCCGGTGACGGGCGGCTGGGTGGTGGTCGCGGTGGCCGTGGGGGTCGGCGTCGCGGTCTGGGTCGGGGTGGCGGTCGCCGTAGGGGTCGCGGTGGCCGTGGGGGAGGCGGTCGCGGTCGGCGAGGCGGTGGCCGTGGCGGTCGCGGTGGGGGTGGGCGTCGCGGTCGGGCTCGGGGTGGAGGTGCCGCCCGGGCCGCTCAGCACGACGTCGTCCGCGAGGTAGGCGCTCTGGCCGTACCAGCCGTGCAGGTACAGCGTGATGCTGGTGACGTTGGCGCCGGTGGTGAAGGTGGAGGAGAGCTGGTTCCAACTGCTCTGGTTGGACCACGAGCTCGGGTCGGTGCCGCCGGTGCCGCGCGCGCCGAGGTAGACGTACGGGCCCTGGACCCAGGCGCTCAGGCTGTAGCTGGTGTTGGGCAGCACGCTGACGGTCTGGGTGCACTCGGCGGTGTCCCCGGCGCCCGGGGTGGCCTGGAGCGCGCCGCTGCCGGAGTGGACCGGGGTGGAGACGGTGGTGGCGGCTCCGGTGCACGACCAGCCGGCGAGTGAGCCGGAGTCGAAGCCGCCGTTGGCGACCAGGTTCCCGGCGGCCGCGTTGGCGCCGCCGGCGAAGAGGGCCAGACCGCTGCCGGCGAGGGCGAGGGCGGTGGCGCCGGCGGCGAGGGCCGGAAGGGTGCTGCGCCGGCGCTTGTGCGCGGGCTGGTTCAGCGTACGGGCCATGGAGGTGCGCTCCTGGGGGGAGGAGCGGCCGCCGCGGTGGGGGGCGCGGCGGCCGCGTGTGGGGGAGGGGAGGTCCGCAGTACTGCCTCGGGTGGGGCGGCGGTTCGGTGCTTGTTCCGCCCTGGGTCAAAAGCTGGACTAGACCATTGGCGGTCGTCAAGCATCGATCGTCGGCTTACGGATTCCTTAAGGAATCGGATACCGTTCCGTAGCCGTCGACCCGGCGGTCGCCCGGCGTTCCGGCGGGCGCCTTCCGGCCACCCTCGCCGCGCCGGTCGCAACAGACTCAGCACAGGACCGTGACCGGACCGCTACCTGCGGCTTTACCCAGCGCGTCCGCGCGGGAGTAGGCTGCGCCGGGGGTTGTGACGCACCCCGGTGAAGAGTTACGGAGGGGCCGAAAACCATGGGTCTGCGCGATGTCGTCGAACGCACGCCGGGTCTGCGCACCCTGCTGGACGGTATGTACGGCCTCTACGGGCGCCGGGTCGAGGTCCACCTCGCCCGCACCCCGCACCACATCGGCGTGATCCTCGACGGCAACCGCCGTTGGGCCAAGGCGACCGGCGGTTCCACCGCCTACGGCCACCAGCGCGGCGCCGACAAGATCAGCGAGTTCCTGGGCTGGTGCGACGAGACGCACGTCAAGGTCGTCACGCTCTGGATGCTCTCCACCGACAACCTCTCCCGGCCGGCGGACGAGCTGGTCCCGCTGCTCGGCATCATCGAGGACGCCGTCACCGGCTTGGCCGCCGCCCGCCGCTGGAAGGTCAACCCGGTCGGCGCGCTCGACCTCCTGCCGCAGCACACCGCGGACGTGCTCAAGCGGGCCGCCGAGGAGACCGCCGGGATCGAGGGCATCACCGTCAACGTGGCGGTCGGCTACGGCGGCCGGCACGAGATCGCCGACGCCGTCCGCTCGCTGCTCCAGGAGCACGCCGGGCGCGGCACCTCGATCGAGGAGCTGGCCGAGATCCTCGACGTCGAGCACATCGCCGAGCACCTCTACACCAAGGGCCAGCCCGACCCGGACCTGGTCATCCGCACCTCGGGCGAGCAGCGGCTCTCCGGCTTCCTGCTCTGGCAGAGCGCGCACAGCGAGTTCTACTTCTGCGAGGCGTACTGGCCGGCCTTCCGCAAGGTCGACTTCCTGCGGGCGCTGCGCGCGTACGAGGAGCGGCACCGGCGGATGGGGCTCTGACCCTGCCGCGGCTCCGGCGTGAGCCCGGTCCGGCTCCGGGCCGGCCCTGTCCTGGCTCCGCGCCGGCCCTGGCGTGAGCCCGGTCCGACTCCGGTGTGACCCTGGCCCGGCCCTGGCGTGACCCCGGCTCGGCTCCGGTGTGACCCTGGCCCGACCGCGCTCTGGACGTGCCCCGTCCTCCGGGTCTTCGCGGGAGCCGCCGGCCGGTCGCCGTGCCGTCGGCCCGGGGCACCGCGCCGTCGGGCCGGGCGCCGATTCGCCGGGCCGCCGCGCGACTGCCCCGTAGGAGCTGGCCTACCCGGGCCCGGGGCGAGGCCAAACGTTCACCGGCAATGATCCGTCAGTTCGCCGAGGACGCGAATGCACCGCCCCTCGCCTGGGAATACTCCGGTCAGACCGGCCCCGAGGCCACCGGGGCAGCGGGGGCCGGCTTGCCGCGGATGACGCAGGGTCATCCGCCCTGGAGGCCTAGTGGTCAGTTCCAAGAGCCGCCGGACACCAGACCGGCGCACGTACGTTCTCGACACCAGCGTGCTCCTGGCGGACCCGCTCGCCATGACCCGCTTCGAGGAGCACGAGGTCGTCCTGCCGGTGGTCGTGGTCACCGAGCTGGAGGCCAAGCGGCACCATCCGGAGCTGGGCTACTTCGCCCGGCAGGCGCTGCGACTGCTCGACGACTACCGCATCCGGTTCGGCCGGCTCGACGAGCCGATCCCGGTCGGCGAACTCGGCGGCACCATCCGGGTCGAGCTCAACCACTCCGACCTGTCGATACTGCCGGTCGGCTACCGGGCCGGCGGCGGCGAGGCGGACACCCGGATCCTGGCGGTCGCCCGCAACCTTCAGGCCGAGGGGTACGACGTCACCGTCGTCTCCAAGGACCTCCCGCTGCGGATCAAGGCCAGCTCGGTCGGCCTGCTCGCCGAGGAGTACCGGGCCGAGCTGGCGGTCACCTCGGGCTGGACGGGCATGTCCGAACTGCACGTCCCGGCCGACGACGTGGACGCGTTGTTCGCGGCCGGCCACGACGCAGCGGTGGACATCGAGGGGGCCGCCGAGCTGCCCGTCCACACCGGACTGGTGCTCAGCTCCGAGCGGGGCCGTGCGCTCGGCCGCGTCACCGGCGACGGCAGGGTCCGGCTGGTGCGCGGTGAGCGCGAGGCGTTCGGCCTGCGCGGGCGCAGCGCCGAGCAGCGGGTCGCGCTGGACCTGCTGCTCGACCCGGAGGTGGGCATCGTCTCGATGGGCGGGCGGGCCGGTACCGGGAAGTCCGCGCTGGCCCTCTGTGCCGGGCTGGAGGCGGTGCTGGAGCGGGGGCAGCACCGCAAGGTGATGGTCTTCCGGCCGCTGTACGCGGTCGGCGGCCAGGAGCTCGGCTACCTGCCGGGCTCCGAGACGGAGAAGATGAGCCCCTGGGCGCAGGCGGTCTTCGACACCCTCTCCGCCGTCACCACGCCGGACGTGATCGAGGAGGTCATCTCGCGGGGGATGCTGGAGGTCCTGCCGCTGACCCACATCCGCGGGCGCTCGCTGCACGACGCCTTCGTGATCGTGGACGAGGCGCAGTCGCTGGAGCGCAACGTCCTGCTGACGGTGCTGTCCCGGATCGGCCAGGGCTCGCGGGTGGTGCTCACCCACGACGTGGCACAGCGGGACAACCTCCGGGTCGGCCGGTACGACGGCGTGGTGGCGGTGGTGGAGAAGCTGAAGGGGCATCCGCTGTTCGCGCACATCACGCTCACCCGGTCCGAGCGTTCGCCGATCGCGGCGCTGGTCACGGAGATGCTGGAGGACATCCAGCCGTGATCCGTCCGACCGGGACATAGTCGGACAATACGGTCAATTCCGGGCGTGGGGCCCGCTCCTGACGGGGCGGGCCCCCGTCCCTTTCATCACATCGAGTGCTTTCTGTCCGGAGAACTCCGGTGCGGTGAATGTGAGATGCGCCACGCAACTGGGAATTGCGTCGACAGTGCCCGGTGCGGCATGGTGAGGGTTCTGTCAGGCCCCGCGTACGGCGCGACAGGGCTTCCGGGCAACCGGTGGTCAGGTCCGGATGGTCCGCCAACTCCGGTAGGTGGACGCACAATTGAACACCGATGAGCCGTACGCCGCCCGATTTATACGCCTGGTCGCCTCACCTCGGCCGGCGCCGGGTCAGTACCTCCCGTGACCAGCACCGTACGGAGGGCAGCGCCAAGGGGCATGTTGCGTCCGCACGGTCACGCGTGGGCGATGCTGGAAGGAATCCATGTGACTCGGATCTCGGTCCGGGGAGTTGCTGTGGCCTCCGCCACCGCCGTCACCGCTGTCGGTGCCGTCGTTGGTATGGCCTCGGGCAGCGAGGGCAAGACGACGCAGACGGTCGATGTCGCCGGCGCGACCCTGCTTGCCGAAGTCCCCTCTGGCGCCCAGGCGCAGACCATCAGCGACAACATCGGCACCCAGGCCTCCGCCCAGCAGGCCGCCGCCGACGCCGCCGCCAAGGCCGCGGCAGAGCAGAAGGCTGCCGAGGAGGCCGCGCGCCAGAAGGCCGCCGCCGACGCACAGGCCAAGGCCGACGCGCAGGCGAAGGCCGACGCGGAGAAGGCCGCCAAGGCCGCCGAGGAGAAGCGCAAGGCCGACGAGGCCGCTGCCAACCGCTCCAAGGCCCGCTCGGCGATGGCCGCCACCGACACGTCGGCCCCGCCGGTCTCGGTCAGCCCGGGCTCGGTCCAGGCGCTCGCCCAGCAGATCGTCGGCAACGACGCCCAGTTCCAGTGCTTCAGTCAGATCGTGAAGCGCGAGAGCGGTTGGGACTACACCGCCACCAACAAGAGCTCCGGCGCCTACGGCCTGGTCCAGGCGCTGCCCGGCTCCAAGATGTCCTCGGTGGGCGCCGACTGGCGCACCAACCCGGCGACGCAGATCCAGTGGGGCCTGAACTACATGAACAGCCGCTACGGCAGCCCCTGTGGCGCCTGGTCGTTCTGGCAGTCGCACCAGTGGTACTAGAACGCCGGTAGCCGGTAGCGGAGATCCGCTACCGCGACCGCTGTCCGACGCAGCCCCCGACCGCTCGATCCGCGGCCGGGGGCTGCATCGCGTTCCCGTGCTCCGGCGCGGGCGGGCCGCGCCGCCCGGGCTGCGCTGACCAGTGCGCTCGCGGGCGGTGCGGTCCTGGGTGCGGACGCGGGGCGCGGGAAGGGGTCCTGGTTGCTCCCTGCACCGGCCGGTCCGCCGACAGATGGCTCCGGTTCTCGTCCGGACTCCTCCCCGCTGTCCGACGCCTGAAACCCACCGGATCAGGCCGCTTTGTCCCAGTACGGGGCCGCACTGCGGGGCCGCTTCGGTCGTTCGCACCGGTACCGGCCGCGGCCAACCGGGCCGCCCGCCGGACTCGCCGCGCACCGGGCGGGTAGTTTCATTCCTGACGGCCGTGGCGGGACACGGCGTACCGCCGGGCACGGCGGCCCAGCGGTGAGCGGTGGTAGTGACGATGGCACGGGGCGGGAAGGCCTTCAAGGCCATGGCCAAGGGGGCGGCCGTGGTGGCAAGTGCGGTCGCCGTGATCGAACGGCGCCGGCGCGCCGCGATCGCGGCCGACTTCCACGAGCCGCCGATCGAGGTGCCGCCGCTGCCCGCGCCGGCGGCCGTACCGGCCGCACTGCCGTCGCCCCGCGAGGAGGCCGCCACTCCGGCACGGGCCGCCTCCGCGGCGCACGCGGCGCCGGTTCCGGCGGCGCTGCCCACCCACGGGGCGTTCGGCCGCGAACTCCACCCCGGACGGCCCGCCACCCCGGCCGAGGCCGTGCCGTGGGGCCTGCGGGTGGCCGCCGAGTCGACCTGGCGGCTGCTGCTGCTCGGCGCCGCGCTCTACGTCGTCTTCACGGTCGTCGACATGCTGCGGCTGGTGGCGTTCGCCGTCCTGGCCTCGCTCCTGATCTCCGCGCTGCTGGAGCCCAGCGTCTCCTGGCTGCGCCGGCACGGCGTACCGCGCTCGCTGGCCGCCGGCGGGGTGTTCATGAGCGGCCTGGCCGGGATCGGCCTGGTCGGCTGGTTCGTCGTCTGGCAGGTGACCACCAACCTGTCCACCGTCACCACCAAGGTCCAGGCGGGTGTCGACCAGCTCCGGGACTGGCTGATCACCGGCCCGCTGCACCTGACCCAGCAGCAGATCACCGACTTCGCCAACCAGATCACCAAGGCGATCAGCACCAACACCGAGCAGATCACCTCGGCCAGCCTCACCGGCGCGCAGATCGCCGTCGAGGTGCTCACCGCCGTGCTGCTCGCCTTCTTCACCACCTTCTTCTTCCTCTACGACGGCGAGCGGATCTGGAACTGGGCGCTGCGCGGCCTGCCCCGGCACTCCCGCTACGCGATGGCCGGGGCCGGACCCAAGGCCTGGGCGACCCTCACCGCGTACGTCCGCGGCACCGTCTGCGTGGCCTTCATCGACGCGGTCTGCATCGGCATAGGCATCCAGCTGCTCGGCGTGCCGATGGCGCTGCCGCTCGCGGTGATCATCTTCCTGGGCGCCTTCGTCCCGCTGGTCGGCGCGCTGGTCACCGGGACGGTCGCGGTGCTGATCGCGCTGGTCACCACGACCCCGTGGACCGCGCTGATGGTGCTGGTGGTGCTGGTCGCCGTCCAGCAGCTGGAGGGTCACATCCTCCAGCCGCTGATCCTCGGTCGGGCCGTCCGCGTCCACCCGCTGGGCGTGGTCCTCGGTGTGGCCGCCGGCTCCATCATCGGCGGCATCGGCGGTGCCATCGTCGCCGTCCCGCTGATCGCGGTCACCAACACCGTGGTCACCCACCTGCGCCGCCGCAACGAGGCCGGCCAGGCCGTCTTCACCGCCCTCGAAGCGGCCCGCGAGGCCGCCGTGGCGCGGGCGGGCCACGCCGAGGCCCCGGCCCCGGCGCCGGCCGTCGACTAGCTAGGCGAGAGCGGCGATGCCGAGGTAGGGGAGCACCGGCGCGGCCACGGCGCCCAACAGGGCCGCCTGACCGGTCAGGGCGATCCGCACCACCCGGGCCCAGTCGCGGGCGGGGGTGAGGGCCATCACCGCCCATGCGCAGAGCCCGGCGAGCAGCGGGCCGGCCAGCGGGGACAGCGCCAACGCGACGGAGTATCCGCCGTCGCCGAAGCCGGCCACCGCGATGGTGATCGCCAGCCACCCGGCGACCGTGATCGCGACCAGGCCCCAGGTGATCAGCGCAACGGTCGGCCAGACCGAGTGCGGTGGCGGTTTCCTGAGATCGGCCATGCGTCGTCCCCCCAGAGTTGATCTTCCTCCCCCAGGACGCCGCACCGGGCCGGCACGGTTGCGGCGCAAAACGCCGACGGGCCCCGGCCCGGACCGTTGGGTCCGGGCCGGGGCCCGCTGGGTGTGGTCCGGGCCGTCAGACGGTGACGGTGGCCAGGGCGGCCTCGGAGTCGAGGACGCCGGCGACGGCCTGGAGCACGGCGGCGATCTTGATCGAGGTCTGGATGACCTCGCGCTCGACGCCGGCCTTGCGGAGCACGGCCTCGTGCGAGTCGAGGCACTGGCCGCAGCCGTTGATGGCGGAGACCGCGAAGCACCAGAGCTCGAAGTCGATCTTCTCGACGCCCGGAGTGCCGATGATGTTCATCCGCAGGCCGGCCCGCATGCTGCTGTACTCCTTGTCGGAGAGCAGGTGCGTGGTCCGGTAGTAGACGTTGTTCATCCCCATGATCGCGGCCGCGCCCTTGGCGGCGTTGTACGCCTCCGGAGAGAGGTTGGCCTTGGCCTCGGGCTCCAGCTCACGCAGCACCGCGGCGCTGCGGGTGGCCATCGCGCAGGAGAGCACGGTGCCCCAGAGCTGCTGGGCGGGGAGGTCGGAGTTGCCGATGACCGCGCTCAGGTTGAGCTTGAGGTCCTTGGCGTAGTCCGGGAGGGCGGACTTCAGGTCGTCGAGGGCCATGGTGGTCAGCCCGCCAGCAGGGCCTGGGCGTCGAGGGTGTCCTCGCCCTTGGTCCAGTTGCACGGGCACAGCTCGTCGGTCTGCAGGGCGTCGAGCACCCGCAGGACCTCCTTGGGGTTACGGCCGACGGAGCCGGCAGTCACCATGACGAACTGGATCTCGTTGTTCGGGTCGACGATGAACACCGCGCGCTGGGCGGTGCCGTCGGCGGCCTCGACGCCGCAGGCGCGCATCAGGTCGTGCTTGACGTCGGCCAGCATCGGGAAGGGCAGGTCGCGCAGGTCCTTGTGGTCCTTGCGCCAGGCGTGGTGCACGAACTCGGAGTCGCCGGAGACGCCGAGGATCTGGGCGTCACGGTCGGCGAACTCCTCGTTCAGCTTGCCGAACGCGGCGATCTCGGTCGGGCAGACGAAGGTGAAGTCCATCGGCCAGAAGAAGACGATCTTCCACTTGCCCTCGTAGGACTTGTGGTTGATCTCGGCGAAGGCGTTCGCGGCGTCCAGGTCGACGCAGGCGTTGAGTTCGAACTCGGGGAACTTGTCACCGATCGTGAGCACGTTCGCTTCTCCTGAAGTGAGACTGAGGGGAGTTTGTCCGGATTGCGGACACGTCCTACGATTCCACATCGTGGACTGATCAGGGAAATAGCTAGACTCGATGTGTCTGATCGGAGAGAGCTATCAATACCCCCACACCCCCCTCCCGCCCCAGGCCCCGCAGGGCTGTCACGCCCAAACCCGAGACCCCTGTGGCAAGCGCCACAGTCCGCGGGCCGCGCACGCCGACGGTCGCGCAGCTCAGGGCCTTCGTCGCGGTGGCCGAGCATCGGCACTTCCGGGAGGCGGCGGCGGCCACCGGGACCAGTCAGCCGGCGCTGTCGGGGGCGGTCGCGGCGCTGGAGGAGTCGCTCGGCGCGCAGTTGGTCGAGCGTACGACGCGCAAGGTGATCGTCACTCCATTGGGGGAGCGCGTGCTCGACCACGCGCGCCGGGTACTGGCTTCCCTGCAGTCGCTCACCGAGGAGGTCGAGGCCGCCCGCCGGCCGTTCACCGGCCCGCTGCACCTCGGCGTCATCCCCACCGTCGCCCCGTACCTGCTGCCGGACGTGCTGCGCCTGGTCCGCGACCGCTACCCCGAGCTGGAGCTGCACGTCCACGAGGAGCGCACGCCCTCGCTGTTGGAGGGGCTGGCCGGCGGACGGCTCGACGTCCTGCTGCTCGCGCTGCCGGCCGGCGGCGGCTCGCCGACCCGGGACATCCCGCTGTTCGACGAGGACTTCGTCCTGGTCACCCCGCCCGACCACCCGCTCGCCGGGCGGGTCGACGTCCCCCGGGACGTGCTGCTCGACCTGGACGTGCTGCTGCTGGAGGAGGGGCACTGCCTGCGCGACCAGGCCCTCGACATCTGCCGCGAGGTCGGCGCCGATCAGGCCGGCGGCTCCACCACCCGGGCGGCCGGCCTCTCCACCCTGGTCCAGCTGGTCGCCGGGGGCCTCGGCGTCACCCTGCTGCCCGCCACCGCGCTGGACGTCGAGGCGGGCCGCACCGACCGGCTGGCCGCCGTCCGCTTCGCCGCCCCCGCGCCGGGCCGCCGGATCGGGCTCGCCACCCGGCCGGGTTCGGCCCGCAGTGCCGAGTACGACCGCTTCGCCGCGTCGCTGCGCGAGGTGCTGGCGGAGCTGCCGGTCCGGATCGTCGGGTCGTAGCGGCGCCTGCCCCCCGCGTGGCCGCCCCGGTTCGGGGCGCGGGCGGCCGTCCGGAGGTGGGCGCGTGCCGCCCGCCCGGGCTCAGGCCGCCCGGGCCGGCGTGCCCAGGCAGAGTCCGACGGTGGTGGCGACCAGCAGGTCCAGGGCCCGCAGTGCCTCCTCGTCGGGCTCCGCGTGGTCGGCACGGAGCACCAGATGACGGCCGCACAGGCCGTCGAAGCCCGCCAGGAACTGGATGGCGACCTCGCGCGCGGGCTGGGCCAGCGTCAGGCCGTGCGCGTCGGCGAGCGCGGTGAGCATGGCTGCCGCGATCCGCTCGGTCTCGCCCTGGAGTTCGCGGATGATCTCCTGCAGCTCGGGGTCGCGCATCGCCAGCGTCTCGACCTCGGCCAGCAGGATGCACCGGCCCGGTTCGGCGACGGTGCTGGTCCAGAGCGCGTGCACCAGCGTCCGAACCTGCTCCCCGAACGGCCCGTCGCCGGGGGAGGCGGCGTGCACCTGCTCGATGAAGTCGGCCATCAACTGCTCGGTCACGGCCCGGTAGAGGTCCTTCTTGGTGCCGAAGGTGTAGTGCACCGTCGCCTGTGCCACGCCCAGCTCGGCCGCGATCGCACGGGTGCTGCCGGCGGCGACGCCCTCGCGGCTCATGAGGTCGATCGCGGCCCGGATCAGCTGCGGGCGTCGTTCGGAGGCGGGGACGTGGGCCATTGACTCAGGGTATCGCCATGGTCAAGCAACGTGGTCGAGTGAATTGGTCACCCACCCCTGTCGCTCGACTTTGTCACTTGAACAACTTGCGCGTACCGTGGTCCGGGACCTGTTCAGGCACCTGCCTGCCCGACCGATCAGACCGAGGGGTCACCCATGGCCACGTACCTCTACCGACTGGGCCGCTACTGCTTCCGGCGAAGGCTGGCCGTGCTGGCCGTCTGGATCGCGGTGCTGATCGCGGTCGGCGGCGCCGCCGGGGCCTTCGCCGGCAAGACCAGCGAGGAGTTCAAGGTCCCCGGTACCGAGGCGCAGAGCACCCTGGACCGGATCAAGGGCACCTTCCCCGAGCAGGGCCACGGCTCGGCGCAGGTGGTCTTCGCCGCCGGCGGCCCCGGCGGGATCACCGCACCGGAGGCCGCCAAGGCCGTCACCGAGGCGGTCGGCCGGATCGCCACCGCCCCCGGTGTCTCCGCCGCGCCCGACCCGTACGCCGCCGGCGCGGTCTCGCCGGACGGCCGGGTCGCGATCGCCCTGGTCTCCTTCGACCACAAGCTCGGCGACATCACCGAGCAGCAGCGCGACGCGGTGAAGGCGGCCGCCGAGCCGGCCCGCGCGGCCGGGTTGACCGTGGCCTACGGCGGCGACGCGTACAACAAGATGGCGCAGGTCGACGGGGGCGAGGCGGTCGGGCTCGCGGTGGCCGGGGTGGTGCTGGTGATCACCCTCGGGTCACTGGTCGCCGCCGGGCTGCCGCTGCTGACCGCCCTGGTCGGCATCGGCGTGGCGATGGCCGGGCTGCTCGCGCTCTCCGGCTCGTTCGAGATCATCAGCACCGCTCCGGTGCTCGCGCTGATGGTCGGCCTGGCCGTCGGCATCGACTACGCGCTGTTCATCCTGTCCCGGCACCGCCGCCACCTCGCCGAGGGGCTGGAGCCGGACGAGGCCGCCGCCCGCGCCAACGCGACGGCCGGCAGCGCGGTGGTCTTCGCCGGCCTGACCGTGGTCGTCGCCCTCGCCGGGCTGGCCGTCGCGGGCGTGCCGTTCCTGACCGTCATGGGCCTGGCCGCCTCCGGAGCCGTGGTGGTGGCGGTACTCGTCGCGATCACCCTGCTGCCCGCGCTGCTCGGCTTCGCCGGCCGCGGCATCGACCGGCTGCCGGTCTGGCGGCACGCGGTGAGGCCGTCGGGGAAGACGACCCTCGGCGAGCGCTGGGCGACGTTCGTGGTGCGCCGGCCGCTGGCCGTCCTGCTCGCCGGGCTGACCGCACTGACCGCCCTCGCGGTGCCCGCGGCCGGCCTCAGCCTGGGCCTGCCCGGCGGTGGCTCGCAGGCCGCCGGCACCGATGCCCGCAAGGCGTACGACCTGATCAGTGACGGCTTCGGCCCCGGCTTCAACGCGCCGCTGGTGGTGGTCGTCGACGCCAAGGGCGCGGCGCAGCCGGAGCAGGCGGTGCAGGGCGTGGCGGCGAAGCTGGGCTCGCTGAAGGGCGTGCAGACGCTGCTGCCGCCTGCCGTCGACGGACCCAGCCGGACGACGCTGCTGACCGTCATCCCGCGCACCGGTCCGGACCACGCCGACACCAGGCAGCTGGTCAACGAGATCAGGGACCAGCGCGACGGGCTCCGGGCCGCGACGGGCGCGCGGATCGACGTCACCGGCACCACCGCCGCCAACATCGACGTCTCCGCCAAGCTCGGCGACGCGCTGCCGCCGTTCGTCGCGGTGATCGTCGGCATCGCGGTGGTGCTGCTGGCCCTGGCCTTCCGCTCGATCCTGGTGCCGCTGAAGGCGGTGGCCGGCTTCTTGCTCAGCATCACCGCCTCGCTCGGCGCCGTCGTCGCCGTCTACCAGTGGGGCTGGCTGGACGGGGTGATCGACGTGCCCAAGGTCGGCCCGGTGGTGAGCTTCGTGCCGATCCTGCTGATCGGGGTGCTCTTCGGGCTGGCGATGGACTACGAGCTGTTCCTGGTCTCCGGGATGAAGGAGCACCACGTGCACGGCATGGCGCCGCGGGACGCGGTGGTCGCGGGGGTGAAGAACGGCGCGCGGGTGGTCACGGCGGCGGCGCTGATCATGGTGTCGGTGTTCGGCAGCTTCGTCTTCGGCCACGACCCGATCGTCCAGCCGATCGGCTTCGCGCTGGCGGTGGGCGTGCTGGTGGACGCCTTCGTGGTGCGGATGGCGCTGGTGCCGGCCGCGATGGCGCTGTTCGGCCGGGCGGCCTGGTGGTTCCCGAAGAGCCTGGAGAAGGTGGTGCCGCGGGTGGACATGGAGGGCGAGCAGCTGATGGCCAGGCTGGAGCGGCCCTCCGGCGAGCCCGTGAAGACCCCCGAGCGGGTCTGAGCCCACCGCCCCACCGCCCGCCGCACCTTCACCGCATCACCGCACCACGGCACCATCACCGCATCACCGCGGAACTCGCGGAACTCGCGGCACTCGCGGTACTCGCGCGGCTCCCGGCGGTCTCGCCGGGGGCCGCGTCCCGTCACGGCAGCCGTTGCTCGAACCAGACCACCTTGCCGGTGCCCAGCCGGGTGGCGCCCCAGCGCTCGGCGCAGCGGGCCACTATCTGCAGCCCGCGCCCGCGTTCGTCCTCCGGCCCGGTGCGGCGCGGACGCGGCAGCAGCGGGCTGTCGTCCCCGACCTCGCACCGCAGCCGGGTGGTGCGGACCAGGCTCAGGGTGACCGGCCGGGTGGCGTGCTGGACGGCGTTGGTGACCAGCTCGCTGACCATCAACTCGGTCGCCTCGCTGAGCCCTTCGAGCCCCCAGCGGCGCAGCGTGTGGGCGGCCAGCCGGCGTGCCCGCCCCGGGGTCTCGTTGCGCGGCTGGAGGTACCAGTGCGCGACGTCGCCGGCCGGGATGCCGTCGAAGCAGGCGGCGAGCAGCGCGATGTCGTCGCCGCGGTCGCCCGGTGGCAGGATCCGCAGGGCCTCCTGGCAGAGCTGCTCGGGGGCCTGCGGCTGCACGGTGGCGAGCCGGGCCCGGAGCAGCTCCAGCCCGTCGCTGATCGGGCGGTTGCGGGTCTCCACCAGGCCGTCGGTGAAGAGCAGCAGCGCGGAGCCGGGCGGGGCGGGCAGCTCAACGGAGGAGAAGTCGACGCCGCCGACGCCGATCGGCGCGCCCGAGTCCAGCTCCAGCAACTCGGCCGTGCCGTCCGGCCGGACCAGCACCGGCGGCACGTGTCCGGCGTTGGCGAGCACCACCCGGTTGGCGATCGGGTCGTAGACCGCGTACACGCAGGTGGCCAGGTGCTGTTCGCGGCCGAGCCGTTGGGCCTGCTCGTCGAGGTGGTACAGCACCTCGTGCGGCGGCAGGTCGAGCGCGGCCAGGGTCTGTGCGCTGGTGCGGAGTTGGCCCATGATGGCGGCAGAGGTGAGCGAGTGGCCCATCACGTCGCCGACGATCAGCGCCACCCGGTTCCCGGGCAGCGGAACGGCGTCGTACCAGTCGCCGCCGACCTGGGCGCCGCGCTCGCCGGGCAGGTAGCGCTGGGAGAGCCGGACGCCGTGCGGCTGGGGGAGGCGCAACGGCAGCATGCTGCGCTGGAGTTCGTTGGCTATCTCCCACTCGCGGGCGTACCGCAGCGCGGTGTCGACGGCCAGGCCGGCCTGGGTGGTGAGGTGGGTGGCGGTCGCGGTGTCGGCGGCGTCGAAGCCGGGGCGGCCGGTCTTCTCGGGCGGTCGGCGGATCAGCACCAGCAGGCCCAGGACGGCCTTGCGCCCGCGCAGCGGCAGGGCGAGCACGGAGCTGCCGGCACCGAGCCGGGCCAGCCCGCGGGCGCCGTACAGCTCGCGCAGCAGCTCGGTGGTCCGCTCGGTGGCGCGGTCGGTCGTCCCGTCGGCCCGGCCCGCCGTGCCGAGGACGGCGGCCTCGGCGGGGCGGCGGCTGAGCAGGGTGTGGGCGAGCGCACCGCCCCGGGTGACCGGCGTGGCGGGTCCGGTGTCGGCGGTCGAGCGCGAGCCGTACCGGCTGCCGTGCCGGGACCCCCGGTGGTCGCCCCCGGCGGTGGGCCGGCCGCGGCGGCCCAGCCGGGTGCCCAGGCTGTGGTGGATCCGCAGCTCGTCGGGGAACCCGGGCTCGCGCTCGACGTTGGGCAGCGGGTCGCGCAGGTGGACGATGGCGGCGTCGGCGAGGGTCGGCACCAGCACCCGGCAGATGTTGCGCAGCGTCGCCGCCAGGTCGAGGGCGCTGTTGACCCGCCGGGTGGCGTGGTCGAGGAGGGCGAGGCGCTCGGCGACCTCACCGGAACCGGTTTCGCGAGGCGGCGGGCGGCGTTGGCCCGGAAGGGCAGGCGGCTGTCCGGCCTCGGGTTTGAGCTGGTCGCGCACGGCTGCCTGTCCTGGGAGTGGTGTCGGGTGCTGGTGTTACCGGGGTGCGCTGGTCTCAGCCGACGCGTCGACAGCGCAGGAACAGTTGCTCCTCCGGCGGCAGCGAGGTGCTGGCCGGCGCGTACGAATACCCCGACCGATCCTCGACGGCGAACCCGGCCTCCACCAGAACCCGTTCCAGATCCTCGCGCAGATACCCGCTGATCCGCAGCTCCCGTCCGAGGAACGGGAGTGGAACGTGATCCAGGTCCGCCTCGACCATACCGAGCGCCAGCAGCCCGCCGGGCCGCAGGAGCTCGCGCAGCCGGGCGAGCACGACGGGGATCTCGTCCTGGGGGAGCAGGATGAGGGAGAAGAACGCGGTGACGGCGGCGAACCCGCCGTGCCCGGCCGGGCCGAGCGCCGGGACGTTCCAGGCGTGGCCGGCCCGGTCGGTGGCCAGGTCGTACATGTCGATGCGGTGGAACTCGGGCGGGTACGGGTACGGGCCGTGCTGCCCGGTGCCGCGTGCCAGCGTGAGCATCACGTCCGAGAGGTCCACGCCGGTGACGCGCATTCCGGCGGCGGCCAGCTGTCGGACGGTCGGGTCGCCGGTGCCGCAGCCGACGTCCAGCACGGCGGCGCCCGGTTCGAGCTGCGCCAGCAGCCGGCGCCCGCAGGCGAGCTGGCCGTCCTTGGCGGGGAAGGCCTCGGCGTAGCCCGCGCCGATGGTGTCGAAGGCGACCGCCTGCAGGGCGCGCTCGGCACGCCGGTGCAGTACGTCGGGCTCGTCACCACCGTCCGCGTCCTCATCGAGGGGGAACGGGTCGGATATCTGTCCGGTCGTCACGATTGAGAGGCACCTTTCCACCCGGGCCTCCGGTCGGCTGTACTCGGCGTACGAGGCCGGGCCGCGTTCGTCCCGGCGCCCGTGCTGCCTCGCCGGCCCGCTGCCGGTGGCGGTACGTCACGCTCCCCGCGTCACACTGACTGCACTCTGACACCCGACTGCACTCAGACACTCTGCGCAGAGACGTTCCGTGCGCGGATACGGCTCCGTGCACAGGGACACTCTGCACCGTGGGGACGCCGCCGCGCCGCCGTTTCCGGATGCTCTGCCGGATAAGTGCACTCATGTGTGTACTGGCATCTGAGAATATGCGTGATCACTCCGCCATGGGGTCCGTTTCCGGCCAACTCGTGACAGTTGGGCGCTGTGACCCGGGTTGCGGAAGCACGGGGTTGTGGGTCGGGGTGGTGCGTCCGGGCGCCGCGCGCCGCACGGCGCGCTGGCACTGCGGGCCTGACCTGGGACTTTCCGCTGGGCCAGGCCGACAACCCGACGTTTATTGAACGTCAATCGGTCCGGTGCACAGTGGAGTCCAGCGCCGGGGAAGCGTTGAGGGTGCTCCCGCAGCCGGGGGGCTGCGGGAGCATCCAACGCTCAATGGGGGGAGCCTCCAGTCGGGGGACGGAGGCTCAAGGCGCGGGGGGAGAGAGGGGCTCGGTGTGCTGTTGGGAGATGAGGTCCGCCACGGGGGAGGCCTCCGGCACACCGAGCCGCGTGAAGACGACGTGCGCCTCCTGGAGACACGCCAGCCCGCGCGCCGGCTGCGCGAGCCCGAGCAGCGCCTCGCCGAGCGCGGCATTGGCCAGGCCCTGGCAGTAGGCGGAGTCCATCTCCAGCCCGATGGCGAGGGACTCCTCGGCCGCCTCGGCCGCCTCGGCGTGCTGGCCGGCGGCGAGGAGACTCACGGCGAGCCGGGCCAAGGTGTAGCCCTCACGGAGGCGGTTCTGCTGGGACCGGTAGAGCCGGTGCGCCTCCTGGAGGTGCGCGACGGCGGTACCGGGTGAGCCGCCGGAGGAGAGGACGACGCCCAGCTGGTACAGGGTGTCGGCCAGGCAGGGACCGTTCTTCGAGGCTCGTGCGCTGGTGACCGCGCCGGTCGCGGAGCGCACGGCGGACTGCGCGTCCCCGATGTCGAGCTGGGCCCGGGCGATGTTGCCCAGCAACCGCGCCTCGCCGATGGGTGCGCCGACCACCCGGCTGATGGCGAGGGCCTGTTCGAAGAAGGGGAGCGCCTCGGCGGAGCGGTTGGCGACGCTGAGGATGATGCCCAGGGTGTTGGTGGTGGCCGAACGCAGGATGGTCACATCGTCCGCGTCCTGCAGGCGCAGGCTCTTCAGCAGCGAACGCTCGGCACTCTGGAAGTCGTTGGTGATCGACTGCAGGGTGCCGAGGGCGAAGTGCACCCGGGCGAGCGCGGCGGAGTCCCCGTACGCCTCGGCGTTCCGGTCGGCGATCTCCAGCATGTACCGCACCCGCGGGCCGTGGGTCGGGTCCTCGACCAGGCTGTCCAGGATGATCAGCAGGTCGACCGCGGGCCGCAGCAGCGTGCTCGGTCCGTGGACGGCGGCCTCGACCGAGCTGAGCAGGAGCGCGATCTCGCTGCGGAGCCACTCCCGCGCCGATTCGCTCGCCGACAGGTCCAGGCCGCGGGAGCTCAGGCCGTTGAGGGGCTCGGGCAGCTGGTCGTCCGGCTCGATGGCCCGGGCCGCGTTGCGCACGGTGGGCAGCAGCAGGTCGAGCAGCCGCCGCACGGCTGCGTGCTGTTCCTCGACGTCGCCGATCCGCTCGTTCTGGCGCTGTGCGTAGAGCCGGAGCAGGTCGTGGTAGCGGTAGCGGCCCGGGGCGAAGCACTCCAGCATGTTCGCCTCGACGAGCGCCTCGGCCAGCTGCTCGGCGGAGTCCTCGTCGACGCCCAGCAGGGCCGTCACGGCTGCGAGCGGGAGGTCGGGGGAGTCGATCAGGGAGAGCAGTCGAAAGGCCCGGGCCTCGGCGGGGGAGAGCTGCCCGTAGCCGAGTCCGATGGTGGTCTCCACCGCCAGGTTGCCGAGCTGGAGCTCGTCCAGACGGCGCCGCTGATCGGCTAACCGCCGGGCGAGGTCGGACACGCTCCAGCGCGGTCGGCTCGCCAGCCGTGCGGCGGCGATCCGGACCGCGAGCGGCAGGAAACCGCAGGCCGTGACCACGGCCATGGCCGCTTCGGGCTCGGCCGCCACGCGCTGCTCGCCGACGATGGCCGAGAAGAGCGCCAGCGCCTCCGCCGGGGTCAGCTCCTCGACGTCCACCAGGTGGGCCCCGGGAATCCCGGCGAGCCGGGACCGGCTGGTCGCGAGCACCGCGCAGCCGGACACCCCGGGGATGAGCGGCTGGATCTGCCGTGCGTCCTGGGCGTTGTCCAGGAGGATCAGCATCCGCCGGCTGGCGAGCAGCGAACGGTAGAGAGCCGCACGCTGTTCGAGCGAGTCGGGGGTCTCGGTGACGCCGAGCGCGTGCAGGAAGTCGCCGAGCACCACGGCGGGGTCGGCGGGCGAGGCGCCGGCACCGCGGAGGTCGACGTACAGCTGCCCGTCCGGGAACTCGGCGCGGACCCGGTGCGCGACGTGGACGGCGAGGGTGGTCTTGCCCACGCCGCCGATCCCCGCCAGCGAGGTGACGACCACGGCCTGGCCGGTGGCGTTCATCAGGACGGAGGAGAGGTCGGCCACCAGATCGGTGCGCCCGCTGAAGTCCGAGACGTCGGCGGGCAGCTGGGCCGGCGGGGTCACCGTGGCCGGGAGGTCTTCCCGGGCCGGACCGCTGACCGCCGCGACGGCGGGGAGCGTCAGGGCCGGGTCGGCGGCCAGGATGCGCGAGTGCATGGTGGAGAGGCCGGCGCCGGGCTCGACACCGAGCTCGTCGATCAGGAGCTTCCGGGTGTCGGTGTAGACGCCCAGTGCCTCCGCCTGGCGGCCGCAGCGGTAGAGCGCGAGCATCAGCAACTCGCGCAGCCGCTCCCGGAGCGGGTGTTCGGCGGTGAGCGAGCTGAGTTCGCCGACCATTTCGGCGTGCAGGCCGATGTCGAGGGCGGCCGCGCACCGCTCCTCGGAGACGGTGACGTGGCGCTCGGCCAGGCGCAGCCGCTGTGACTCCGCGTACGGACCCGGGACACCTGTCAGAGCCCGGCCGCTCCACAGGCCGAGCGCGCTCGCCAGAAGCCGGTGCGTCTCGTGCAGGTCCCCGGCCGTGCGGGCCGCGCTGGCCTCCGACGTCCGGTTCTCGAAGACGGCCACATCGAGGGCGTCCGACGGAATGCGAAGTGCATAGCCGTCACTGACCGATATGAGCAGTTCCGCCGGTCGGCGAATTTCGCGCCGCGGCTCGATGACTGCACGCAGACGGGAGATATATGTCCGCAATGCGGCAATGGCCTGAGCCGGGGGGCGATCGCCCCACAGTCCATCGACAAGATCCTGGGTGGTGACGGGCCGGCCGGAGTGCAGGAGCAGCGCGGTCAGGACCGCCTGTTGCTGTGGTGAGCCGAGCGCGAGCGACTTGCCGTCGAGCCATGCCTGGACCGGACCGAGTACCTGGAAGCGCAGCGCTGGTGCGGGCGGCGTCTCCCGAAACTCCATGAAGTCCCCCGATGGCCTGTGGTGTCGATTTCGCGAAGGACGCTCGGCGGTCCGCCGTGTGGTGGCCTCAGCTTAGGCGGAGGGTCGACTCTGCCGGACGGCACAGCAAGCCGCACGATGTTTATCGGACATTTAATCAACCCTACGATACTGGCGACGCGCCCGCGCCAAGCCGGTGGGGCTGAAGACATTTGATGACCGAAAGGCGGCCGTCCATGGCCAACAACCAGAGCGAGACCCCCGCGCCGACCACGCCGGCCACGGAGGCCGCTGTGGAGGCGGGCAAGGCTGTCGAGGGTGCGGTGGCCGCCTCCTCGAACCCGGCCGAGTACACCGAGCCGACCGCCGGCCAGAAGGCGGACCTCGAGGACGACCTCTTCGGTGGCGAGGCCGACCGGATCGTCGAGCCGGCCACCCCGGCCACCACGCAGGAGGGGCCGTACGAGCCCCAGGGCATCATCGCCAGCCGCCCGTAGTCGCACGCCGGCCCAGTGCCCTGCGCCCCACGAGTCGTGGGGCGCAGGGCATTCGTCGTCATTGATGTGAAACGGCGCTGATCGGCCGAATCACCTGAGAAGTCACTGCATATGGCGAACTGTCCGGCGATTCGCAGTGGTTCACCGCGCGTCGGGATTTGTCCGCGCTCAGTCGCGATAGACGGTCGAGCGGTGTCCGACCCGGATCACGAGGATCAGCAGCACCCCGTTGTCGACCGTGTAGACGACCCGGTGGTCGCCGACCCGGAGTCGACGGTACTCGGGGCTGCCCACCAGGGCGGTCGTGTTGAAGCCGAACGGGTCCGACTCCAGCTCGGCAAGCTTGCGCAGGACGGTGATCGCCGTGGCGCGCGGGAGCTTGCGGAGCTCCGCGCGGGCCGACTCGTTGAACCTGGTGCTGTACTTCACTCCGGCCTGGCCAGCGTCTCGGCCATGACCTCTTCGAGCGCGTACGTCGGCTCGCTCCTGCGTTCCTCGATCAGGCGGAGGATCTCGCGTTCCTCCCACCGCTGGTACTCGCGCAACAGGCTTATCGGCACCACGGCCGCCACCTCGTGGCCCCGGCGGGTGATGACGGTCGGCTCGTCGCGTTCGGCGCGATCGATCACGTCGGCCAGGTGCTCGCGGGCCTGTCGTACGGAGACGGTCTCGATGGGCTGTTCGCTCATGGGGCAAGCGTACCGGGTGTCCAATGTGTACACATGCCCCACTCGTTCGCCCGCTCCTCACGCCACCTGGCTCTCGTTGAGGCGGGAGTTCCTGTTGCGGGCGGCGAGCCGGGCGTGCAGGCGGGCGTGGGGGTCGTCGGCCGGGTCGGGGTCGGGGTCGTCCGGGGCCGGGCCGACCTGGTCGGGCCGGGCCGTCCACTCGCGGCCGCCGGTGGTCGGGCGCAGGTAGTGCTCGCCGCCGAGGGTGTCCATGTAGACGCCGGTGCGGCCGGTCCTGGTGTCGAGGACGAGTTCGCCCACGCGCGGCCGGTAGGCCGGGGCGGAGTCGCGCTTACGGGTGCTCACCGCAGTGCTCCCTTGCTCTGGTACGGGCGTGGCGGTGGCTGCGCCGGCCCTGGTCGCTGTCGTGGCTCGGTTTCTGCTCGGCGACTACCCAGCATCTCTAGAGAAGCTAATATCTCTAGAGATGTCAACGGTCGTACCAGTCCTATCGGCTTACCGGTGGGCGTGGTCGCGCCTACGATTTCCAGCGAGGAAGAGGGAGAGCGCGATGGCCGGCAGCAGTGGCGAGAAACAGCCCAAGTACCAGCGGATCGCCGACACGCTCAAGGCGGCCATCGACGCCGGCGAGTACCGCGCCGGCGACCGCCTCCCCGGCGAGAACGACCTCATGGACGAGTACGGCGTCGCCCGGATGACCGCGCGTCAGGCGCTCGGGGTGCTGCAGAGCGAGGGCATCGCCGAGGCGCGCAGGGGCGCGGGGGTCTTCGTGCGCGACTTCCGGCCGCTGCGCCGGCGCGGGATCCAGCGGCTCGCCCAGGGGCAGTGGGGGTCGGGCCGGTCGATATGGTCGGCGGACATCGACGGGCGGACGCTGGTCGTGGACCAGGTCTCGGTCACCGAGCAGGGGGCGCCGGACCACGTGGCGCGGGTGCTCGGGGCCGACCCGGGCGCGCCGATGTGCGTGCGCCACAGACGCTTCGTGCTGGACGGCAAGCCGGTGCTGCTGTCGACGTCCTACCTGCCGGCCGGCCTGGTCGCGGGGACGGCGATCACCCGCGAGGACACCGGCCCGGGCGGGACGTACGCGCGCCTGGCGGAGATCGGCGCGAAGCCGGTGCACTTCCGCGAGGAGGTCCGCTCCCGCATGCCCAGCGCCGAGGAGAGCACCCGGCTGGAGCTCTCGGCGGGCACGCCGGTGATCCTGATCTGCCGTACGGCCTTCGCCGACGAGGGCCAGGTCGTCGAGCTGAACGAGATGACGCTCGACGCGGCCTCCTACGTCCTGGAGTACGACTTCGACGCGTGAACGGGCCTCCCGGCGCCGTCGGACGGGCCGCCGGTCGGCCGGACCCGGACCGCCCCGGTCGCAGGGGTGCGGCCGGGGCGGTTCGACGGGGCGGGGGTGACTACTCCTTCGAGCGCACCCGCAGGCTGGTGATCAGCGGGCCCTCGGTGGTCTCGCGGAAGAAGTCGTTGCCCTTGTCGTCCACCACGATGAACGCGGGGAAGTCCTCGACCTCGATGCGCCAGACGGCCTCCATGCCCAGCTCGGCGTACTCCAGGACCTCGACCTTCTTGATGCAGTCCTGGGCGAGCCGGGCCGCCGGGCCGCCGATGGAGCCGAGGTAGAAGCCGCCGTGCGCGGCGCAGGCGTCGGTCACCTGCTTGGAGCGGTTGCCCTTGGCCAGCATGACCATCGAGCCCCCGGCCGCCTGGAACTGGTCGACGTAGGAGTCCATCCGGCCGGCCGTGGTGGGGCCGAAGGAGCCGGAGGCGTAGCCCTCGGGGGTCTTGGCCGGGCCGGCGTAGTAGACCGGGTGGTCCTGGAGGTACTTGGGCATGCCCTCGCCGGCGTCCAGGCGCTCCTTGATCTTGGCGTGCGCGATGTCGCGGGCGACGACCAGGGTGCCGGTGAGCGAAAGCCGGGTCTTGACCGGGTACTTGGACAGCTCGGCGCGGATCGAGGACATCGGCTGGTTGAGGTCGACGCGCACCACGTCGTCGTCGAGGTGCTCGTCGGTGGTCTCCGGCAGGTACTTCGCCGGGTCGGTCTCCAACTGCTCCAGGAAGACGCCCTCGGCAGTGATCTTGCCCAGTGCCTGGCGGTCGGCGGAGCAGGAGACGGCCATCGCGACCGGCAGCGAGGCGCCGTGGCGCGGCAGGCGGACGACGCGCACGTCGTGGCAGAAGTACTTGCCGCCGAACTGTGCGCCGATGCCGATCTTCTGGGTGAGCTCGGTGACCTTGGCCTCCAGCTCCAGGTCGCGGAACCCGTGCCCGGTCTTGGCGTTGCCCTCGGTCGGCAGGTGGTCCAGGTAGTGCGCGGAGGCGTACTTGGCGGTCTTCAGCGCGAACTCGGCGCTGGTGCCGCCGATCACGATCGCCAGGTGGTACGGCGGGCAGGCGGCGGTGCCGAGCGAGCGGATCTTCTGCTCCAGGAACGAGAGCATGCTCGCCTCGTTCAGGATGGCCTTGGTCTCCTGGTACAGGTACGACTTGTTGGCGGAGCCGCCGCCCTTGGCCATGAAGAGGAACTTGTAGGCGTCGCCGTCGGTCGCGTACAGCTCGATCTGGGCCGGCAGGTTGTTGCCGGTGTTCTTCTCGTCCCACATGGTGACCGGGGCCATCTGCGAGTAGCGCAGGTTCAGCTTGGTGTACGCGTCGTACACGCCGCGCGCGATGGAGGTCTCGTCGCCGCCCTGCGTCAGCACGTTCTGGCCGCGCTTGCCCATGACGATCGCGGTGCCGGTGTCCTGGCACATCGGCAGGATGCCGCCGGCCGAGATGTTGACGTTCTTCAGCAGGTCCAGCGCGACGAAGCGGTCGTTGGGGCTGGCCTCCGGGTCGTCCAGGATGCGGCGCAGCTGGGCGAGGTGGGCGGGCCGGAGGTAGTGCGAGATGTCGTGCATCGCCTCGGCGGTGAGCAGCCGCAGGGCCTCGGGCTCGACCTGGAGGAAGGTGCGACCGCCGGCCTCGAAGGTGGAGACACCCTCGGAGGTCAGCTTGCGGTACGGGGTCGGGTCAGCGCCCAGGGGGAGGAGGTCGCTGTACTCGAAGTCTGGCGTGGGAGCCATGGGGGCGGTCCTTAGGTTTCCAGTGTGTCCGGCTGCGTCGGCGAAGCACCCTCAAGGGTAGGACCCGGCGAAACGTCGCACGCGGACAGGTCGACCTGCGTGACCGGCGTCACTCGGACACGTGTGCGGGGACCGCCCCGGTGGCTAGGCTTGGCCCCGTGGACAACACGCCGTCGAGGGACGACCAGGGCCAGCCGCCCGTACCGATGACCAAGCCGGAGGCGAAGCGGCCCGCCCGTGCCGACCACGCCCCGGTGCCGGAGGCCGAGATGAGGGCCTCGGACGCCGACCGCGAGCGGGTGGCGGAGCTGCTGCGCGACGCCTACGCCGAGGGCCGGCTGGACGCGGAGGAGCACTCCGAGCGGATCGGGGCCGCGTACGGGGCCAAGACGCTGGGCGACCTCGCGCCGCTGACCAGGGACCTGCCGGCGCACCGGTCGATCTCCTTCGAGAAGCCCCCGCTGGGTGAGCCGGGCGGGCGCCCGGACGGTCCGGTGCGGCTGCCGGCGCGGCACGAGGCGCCGACCATGGTCGCGATCTTCGGGGCCGCCGCCCGCAAGGGCCGCTGGCGGGTCGGCTCGCAGCTGCGGGCGGTTGCGGCGTTCGGCGGGATCGAGATCGACCTGACCGATGCCGTCTTCGAGTCGCCGGAGGTGGTCATCGACGTGGTGTCGATCTTCGGCGGGGTCGAGATCAGGGTGCCGGAGAACGTCAGCCTGATCGGCGGCGGTGTCGGCATCTTCGGCGGTTTCGACGTCAAGGAGCGGATCGCCGCCGACCCGTACGCGCCGGTCGTCCGGGTCAAGGGCATGGCGGTGTTCGGTGGTTGCGAGGCGCGGCCGCGCAAGGGCAAGAAGCTCAAGGAATGGGTGCGCAAGCAGCTCGGCACCGAGTAGGCCGGGCCGGCTCCGGAGGCCGGAAGTGTGCCCGGGTGGGAGCAACTCCCGCCCGGGCACTCGCCGTTGCGCCGGGTGCACTCTGTAGTCGATTGCGTGCAGTGTGCATGAATCGCGGTCCGGCGGGGTAGTTCCTCTCGCACATCGCTTCTTGTTACGGCTGTGCACCGGAGGCGGCCTGAGGCCGGCTCGGGGGGTGAAGAGCGGGGGCTCGCAGCCGGGCAGGGGTGCGAAATTCCCCGTGTCCGAGAGCCTCGTCAGGAGTACGGCCGTGCTGCATCCGATCGAGTCCCGCCCCACATCGCCCCTTGCCGCCGCGCAGGTGCTGGAGCGCCGGCCCGGCGCCCAGCCGCAGGGCGACGACGATCCCTGGCACACCGGCGCGGCCTGCCGGAGGGACGAGGTGGGGCTGTTCTTCGCGCCCTCCAAGGAGCCCACGGCGGCCCGGCTTTCGCGCGAGGAACAGGCGAAGCAGGTCTGTGCGCGCTGCCCGGTGCTGCTGGAGTGCCGGGAGCACGCGCTCGCGCAGCCGGAGCCGTACGGCGTGTGGGGCGGACTGACGGCGGCCGAGCGCCGGGTGGTGCTGGCCCGCAGGCGGCGCCGGGAGACGGAGCTGCGGGAGGCGGCCCGCCCGCGCCGGATAGCGGGCTGAACGGGCCGGGAAGGCTGAGCGGGCTGAGCGGGCCGAGCGGGCTGAACGGGCTGAACGGGCCGGGCAGGTCGGGCAGGTCCGGGCGGGCCGGGCGCGGGGCGCTGGGCACCGGCCGCTGAGCGAGTGTCCGCAATCACCTCGGCGCCCGCAGCCACTGGCCCGCGCGCGCCGCTGCCCCCGCATGCCGGCGCCCGCGCAGCTCTGCCCCGGTACGGGTCGGCCCCCGCCGCACCTCAACGTCCGTACCGGTACCCGCCCGCAGCAGCACCCGCCACTGCCTGCACCCACCCGCACCAGCACCTGCGTGCACCAACGCCGGCGTGCACCAACGCCCGCGTGCACGAACGCCCGCGGCCTCGGCGAAGGGGGATTTCGC
>NZ_JBHJUK010000005.1:41495-97295 GCF_042266225.1 Kitasatospora sp. NPDC056181 | reverse complement strand
GCCCTGGCACGACCCCCCCCCCACCACCCCGGGCGACCACCCCCCCCGGCGCGCCCACCCCCCCGCCGCCCCCCCCCCCCCGGGCCGCGCGCTGGGGGGTTTGCCCCGCGCCCGCGGGCGTGGCCGTCGCGGGTGCGTCCGGGGTCAGTTGGCGCGGTCGAAGTCGATCGCGCTGTAGGCCCGCAGCTTGGACAGCTTGTGGGTGGAGTGGATCTCCCGGATGGTGCCGCTCTTGGAGCGCATGACCAGCGAGCTGGTGGTGGCGGTCTCCTGGCGGTAGTGGACGCCGCGCAGCAGCTCGCCGTCGGTGATGCCGGTGGCGACGAAGAACACGTTCTCGCCGCTGACCAGGTCGTCGGTGGTGAGGACGCGGTCCAGGTCGTGGCCGGCGTCGAGGGCCTTCTGGCGCTCGGCCTCGTCCTTGGGCCAGAGGCGGCCCTGGATGACGCCGCCCATGCACTTCATCGCGCAGGCGGCGATGATGCCCTCGGGGGTGCCGCCGACGCCCATCAGCAGGTCGACGCCGGTGCCCTCGCGGGCGGCCATGATGGCGCCGGCGACGTCGCCGTCGGAGATGAACTTGATCCGGGCGCCGGCCTCGCGGATCTCCTTGACCAGGCCCTCGTGGCGCGGGCGGTCCAGGATGACGACGGTGACGTCCTCCACGGCGCTGCCCTTGGCCTTGGCGACGCGACGGATGTTCACGGCGGCCGGGGCGGTGATGTCGACGAACTCGGCGGCCTCCGGGCCGGCGACGAGCTTGTCCATGTAGAAGACCGCGCTGGGGTCGAACATGGTGCCGCGGTCGGCCACGGCGAGCACCGCGACGGCGTTGTTCATGCCCTTGGCGGTCAGGGTGGTCCCGTCGACCGGGTCCACCGCGACGTCGCACTCGGCGCCCGTGCCGTCGCCGACCCGCTCGCCGTTGTAGAGCATCGGGGCTTCGTCCTTCTCGCCCTCGCCGATGACGACGACACCGTTCATGGAGACGGTGGAGACGAGCGTGCGCATGGCCTTGACGGCGGCGCCGTCGGCGCCGTTCTTGTCGCCACGGCCGACCCAGCGGCCGGCCGCCATGGCGGCGGCCTCGGTGACCCGGACGAGTTCGAGCGCGAGGTTCCGGTCGGGAGCCTCGGGCGCGACCTCCAGGGCGCTGGGGAGGTTGTGCGGGTACTGCGTGGTCATCGTCGTTACCTCTCTGTACGCGACGGCCAGTGAGCGCCCGACTACTGCCAGGTCGAACGCCGTGGTGAGGGTCCTGCGATCGTATCTGCCCACGAGATGACTGTCTGTGGCGCGGGTCGCCGCCCCCTGTCGGAAACATCGGCTTTGCCCCCGTTCACCCGTACGTGGCCACCCCGGGTGTCGGTGGCCGGGACCGGATGAGTCACCATGTGGGGGTGGCTGGAGAGAGCAGAGGCATGAGGGGCCGGCAGACGGTACGGGACATGGTCCTGTCGATGCTGGCGGTCGGCGCCGTGGTCTGGATCGGGTACCTGTTCCTGCCGCACGACGCGAGCGGTGACGGGGTCCACACGAAGGAGTACCGGGTGGCCGCGGCCTCGGCGAAGCGCGCCGCGCCGTACACCCTGCTCGTCCCGGAGGGCCTCTCCGACAAGTGGCGGGCCACCTCGGTGACCTACGACCCGGCGTCGCTGGGCAAGGGCAAGGGCAACGCCTGGCACCTGGGCTTCGTGACCCCGGCCGGCCAGTACGCGGCGATCGAGCAGAGCGACGTCGCCCGCGACATCCTGCTCGACGCGACGGTGGCCGGCGGCAAGCCGGACGGCACCTCCGAGGTGGCCGGGCAGTCCTGGGAGCGCCTCCAGGGCCCCAAGGAGCGCGCCCTCACGATCCAGACCGGCGGCGCCACCACGGTGCTCACCGGCACCGCCTCCTACGAGGAGCTGGCCGAGCTGGCGCAGGCCCTCAAGTAGCCCCGGACGTACGAGAAGGGCCCCGCACCGGACGGAACCGGTGCGGGGCCCTTCTGTACGCGTCACCGCATCAGACGGTGGTGACGACCTCGTCGTAGGCCAGGCGCGGCGAACGCGGGAACCAGGCGTCCTCGCCCGCCTTGCCGATGTTGACCACGGCCAGCACCGAGTGCTCGCCGTCGCCGAAGAACTCCTTGTTGATGGCGGCGGCGTCGTAGCCGGTCATCGGGCCGGCGGCCAGGCCGGCGGCGCGCACGCCGATGATGAAGTAGCCGGCCTGGAGGGCGCCGTTCATCGACGCGGAGGCCTCGCGGACCGGGCGCTCGGTGAAGAACATGTCCTTGGCCTGCGGGAAGTGCGGCAGCTGGGTCGGCAGCTCCTCGTGGAACTCGTTGTCCACGGCCAGGATGGCGACCAGCGGGGCGGCGGCGGTCTTGGCCTTGTTGCCGTCCGCCATGTGCTGCACGAGGCGCTCGCGGCCCTCGGCGGAGCGGACCAGGACGACGCGCAGCGGCTGCTGGTTGAAGGCGGTCGGGCCGAACTTGACCAGGTTGTAGATGGCCTGGATCTGCTCGTCGGAGACCGGCTCGTCGGTGAAGGTGTTGGCGGTGCGGGCCTCGCGGAAGAGCAGGTCCTGAGCGGCGGCGTCGAGTACCAGGGCGTCGGTGGTCATGCTTGTCTGCACCTCATGCGTCATTCGGGACGGGGTTCGTCTGGGCGACCGGCCGGGGCCGATCACAGGTTCCCAACATGTGTGAACATTCAACTGTTCCCTACGGAAATGTGATGTGCATCACTTGTCCGGCGCCCGACCCGCCCGTCCGGCGCCCGTCGGCCCGCTCTACTCGCCGGCGGGCCCGTCCTCCTCGGCCGCCAGCGCGGCGTCCAGCCGGGCCCGGGCGCCGTCCAGCCAGCGCTGGCAGACCTTCGCCAGCTGCTCACCGCGCTCCCAGAGCGCCAGCGACTCCTCCAGCGACGTGCCGCCGTTCTCCAGCTGCCGGACCACCTCCAGCAGCGCGTCCCGGGCGTGCTCGTACCCCAGCGCGTCGTCCGGCGTTGCGGGAACGGCCTGTTCCTCCTGCTGATCTGCCATTTCTCTCCTTACGGTGGGCCGCGCCTTCAGGTCGCGAGGAAAAGCATCGTTCGCCCCCGAGGGCCGTGGAACGGCGCGTCAGGCCGTGACCCCGCCCTCGGGCCGCGGGTCAGGGCCCGGCCGTCACGAGGCTCTCCGGAGCCGGGTGGGAGGCCGCCCCGTCCACGGGGTGGAGGAGCCACGGGAGCCAGCGTAGGGGCTGGCACCAACAGCCGGCCGCCCGCCGGGCGGATCCGCCCCGCACCCCGGCAAGGGCGGCGGGAAGCTCGGCCGCCGGCGCTCGCACCGCGTGCCGGAGCTCCTACCGGTCCGGGTCCTGAGCCCCCGCCGGGTCCTGAGCCCCCGCCGGGTCCTGAGCCCCCGCCGGGTCCTGAGCCCCGGCCACCGTCACGCCGAAGCCGCCGCCCGCCACCCGGGCGTGCAGCGCGTCGCCGGCCGCCACCTGTGCCGGGTCGGTCACCACGGTGCCGTCGGCCCGCTGGAGCACCGCGTAGCCGCGCTCCAGGGTGGCCGACGGGGAGAGCGCGACCACCCGGGCCAGCGTGTGCCCGAGGTCGCTCTGCGCGTGGTCCAGCCGGTGCCCGAGGGTGCGCCGGGCCCGCTCCAGCAGGGCCGCCACCTCCTGGCCGCGCCCGTCCAGCATCCGGTGCGGCACGGCGAGCGCCGGGCGGCTGCGGACGCCGTCCAGCCCGTGCTGCTCCCGGTCGACCCGGCCGAGGACGTGCCGCCGGGCCCGGTCCCGCAGGTTCCGGACCTTGGCCAGCTCCTCGCCGACGTCCGGGACCACCCGTTTGGCGGCGTCGGTCGGGGTGGAGGCGCGCAGGTCGGCGACGAAGTCCAGCAGCGGCTGGTCGGGCTCGTGGCCGATCGCGCTGACCACCGGCGTCCGGGCCGCCGCGACCAGCCGCACCAGCCCCTCGTCCGAGAACGGCAGCAGGTCCTCGACGCTGCCGCCGCCGCGGGCCACGATGATCACGTCGACCTCGGGGTGCTCGTCCAGCTCCCGCACCGCCGCGCTCACCCGCTCGACCGCGCTGACGCCCTGCACGGGCACGTTGCGCACCTCGAAGCGGACGGCGGGCCAGCGCCGCCGGGCGTTCTCCAGGACGTCCCGCTCGGCCGCCGAGCCGCGCCCGGTGACCAGCCCGACGCACTGCGGCAGGAACGGCAGCGGCCGCTTCCGGTCGGCCGCGAACAGGCCCTCCCCGGCGAGCCGCCGCTTCAGCTGCTCCAGCCGGGCCAGCAGCTCGCCCAGCCCGACCAGCCGGATCTCCGCCGCCCGCAGCGAGAGCTGGCCGCGTGCCGCGTACCACTCCGGCTTGGCGTGCACGACGACCCGCGAGCCCTCCTGCACCACGTCCGCGACCTGGTCGAAGACCGAGCGGAAGCACGTGACCGTCAGCGAGACGTCGGCCTGCGGGTCGCGCAGCGTCAGGAACACCACGCCCGCGCCCGGACGCCGGCTCAGCTGGGTGATCTGCCCCTCCACCCAGACCGCGCCGAGCCGGTCGATCCAGCCGCCGATCAGGGCGGAGACCTTGCCGACCGGGAGCGGGGCTTCGGGGGAGCTGGTGTTGGCCATGCGTACGAGGCTAGCGGCGCGCGCCGACACCGCCAGACCCGCGGCCGCGCTCCCCGGCGCCGTCGCCCTACCGGCGGATTCCCACGGCGGAGGTGCCCTGCACGACGAGGACGAGCAGCCCCACGCCCAGCCAGACGGCGCCCGTGATCTGCGCCGTCCGGGAGGCCTCGTAGACCACCGCCCCGATCACCGCGATGCCCAGCACCGGCACCACCACGTGCCGCAGCCAGTCCCGCGAGCCGTGCTTCACCGCGTACCAGCCGATGACCGAGGCCTGCAGCAGGGCGAAGCCGGTCAGCGCGCCGACGTTCACCACCGAGGTCAGCTGGTCCAGGCCGTCGTCCCGGTTGGCCGCCCAGACCGCCGCCCCCATCGTGATCACCGCCGCCACCAGCAGCGCCCGGCGCGGCACCGCGGTGGCCGGGTCCACCGTGCCGAGGGCCCGCGGCAGCCGCCCGTCCCGGCCCATCGCGTAGACCAGCCGCCCGGCCGCCGCCTGCCCGGCCAGGGCCGCGAACGCCGCGCCGACCGCCTTGCTCGTGGCGACCAGGACGTGCAGCCAGTGCCCGACACCGCTCTCCACCGTGTCGTAGAAGGCCGAGCCCTGGGCGGCCGGGTCGGCGGCCAGTTGCTGCGGGGTGACCGGCTCCAGCAGCGCCGCCAGGTAGGTCTGCGCCACGAACAGGACGCCGGCCAGCACCAGGCACCAGAGCAGGGCCCGGGCCACCGCCGCCGAGGCGCCGACCGCCTCCTCCACGAAGGTCGCGATCGCGTCGAAGCCCAGGTAGGAGAGCACCGCCACCGAGACCGCGGAGACCACCGCGGTCAGCGAGAAGCCGCCGACCGCGGTGAGCGGCGTGTCCCAGCCGCGCTGCGCGCCGTCCCGGACCAGCACCACCGTGGCCGCCACCAGGAACACCGCGAGCACCGCGACCTCCATCGCCAGCACGGCGAGGCCGGCCACCGCCGCCGTCCGCACCCCGGCCAGGTTGAGCGCGGTGGTCACCACGACGGCCAGCGCCGTCCACACCCAGCGGGACACGTCCGGCACCAGCGAGTGCAGCGCGATGCCGGAGAACAGGTACGCCACCGCCGGGATCAGCAGGTAGTCGAGCATCACCATCCAGCCGGCGATGAACCCGGGCGCCTCGCCCAGGCCGGCCCGCGCGTACGCGAACACCGAGCCGGTCTGCGGCACCGCCCGCACCATCTGGGCGTACGAGAAGGCGGTGAAGCCCATCGCGACGGTCGCCACCAGGTAGACCGCGGCCACCGCGCCGTGGCTCTTGACGTCCAGCACGCCGAACACGCCGACCGGTGCCATCGGGGCGATGAACAGCAGCCCGTACACCATCAGGTCGCGGACACCCAGGCTGCGCCGCAGGCCGCCGGCTTCGACTCGCTCGCTCATAACCTCCACATTTGAGCATCGGCGGCCGTTTCCGGTCCGAACGCGGCGCCCGTCGGCGCGGCTCGCCTCCGCCCGTACGATGGAGCCATGTCCAACACCGCGCAGCGCCGTGTCCTGCTCGCCGCCCCCCGGGGCTACTGCGCGGGCGTCGACCGCGCCGTGATCGCCGTGGAGAAGGCCCTGGAGCAGTACGGGGCGCCGATCTACGTCCGCAAGCAGATCGTCCACAACAAGTACGTGGTGCAGACCCTGGAGAAGCAGGGCGCGATCTTCGTCGACGAGACGGAGGAGGTGCCGGAGGGTTCGATCGTGGTGTTCTCCGCGCACGGAGTCGCGCCGTCCGTCCACGACGAGGCCAAGGCCGGCAAGCTCGCCACCATCGACGCCACCTGCCCGCTGGTCACCAAGGTGCACAAGGAGGCCGTCCGCTTCGCCGACGAGGGCTTCGACATCCTGCTGGTGGGCCACGAGGGCCACGAGGAGGTCGTCGGCACCATGGGCGAGGCCCCGGACCGGATCCACCTGGTGGACGGCGCCGAGGACGTCGCCAACGTGGAGGTCCGCGACGAGTCCAAGGTCGTCTGGCTCTCCCAGACCACGCTCTCGGTGGACGAGACCATGGCCACCGTCGGCGAGCTGAAGAAGCGCTTCCCGCTGCTGGTCAGCCCGCCCAGCGACGACATCTGCTACGCCACCCAGAACCGCCAGGTCGCCGTCAAGCAGATGGCGCCCGAGACGGACCTGCTGATCGTGGTCGGCTCGAAGAACTCCTCCAACTCCGTCCGCCTGGTCGAGGTCGGCCTGGAGTACGGCGCCAAGGCCGCCCACCTGGTGGACTTCGCCGAGGAGATCCAGGAGTCCTGGCTGGAGGGCGTCACCACGGTCGGCCTCACCAGCGGCGCCTCGGTGCCGGAGATCCTGGTCGAGGGCGTCCTGGACTGGCTGGCCGCCCGCGGCTACGGCGACGTGTCGACCGTCAAGACCGCCGAGGAACACCTGACCTTCTCGCTGCCCAAGGAGCTCCGCCGCGACCTGCGGTCCGAGGCCGCCGGCAAGCTGTAGACCCGACCCTCCGGAGAGCCCGGCGCCCTGTGGGTGCCGGGCTCTCCGCTGTGCGCGGCCGGGTGGGCTCTCGTAGTTTTGTGCCCAGGTGTGCACAGGCTGTGGAAAACCCCGGCCCGTGCGCGAACGGCTTCGGGTTGCGGCGGAGGGCGGTCGTCATGACGGCGGTATTCGGTGTGGACATCGGCGGTTCGGGCATCAAGGGCGCCCCCGTCGACCTCGGCCGGGGCGTGCTCGCCCAGGAGCGGCACAAGGTCCTCACCCCGCGGCCGTCCGCACCGGAGGCCGTGGTCGCCGCGGTCCGGGAGGTGGTCAGGCAGTTCGGCCACCGGGGCCCGGTCGGGCTGACCTTCCCCGGTGTGGTGGTGAACGGGCAGACCAGAACGGCGGCCAACGTCGACAAGGGCTGGATCGGCCTGGACGCCGCCGGCCTGTTCCGCGAGGCGCTCGACCTGCCGGCCACCGTCCTCAACGACGCCGACGCGGCCGGCTACGCCGAGCTCACCCACGGCGCCGGGCGCGACCAGGCGGGCGTGGTGCTGGTCCTCACCTTCGGCACCGGGATCGGCAGCGCCCTCTTCGTGGACGGCGTGCTGGTGCCCAACACCGAACTGGGCCACCTGGAACTGCGCGGCAAGGACGCCGAGCGGCGCGCCTCCTCGGCGGCCAAGGAGCGGCACGGGCTGAACTGGGAGCAGTGGGCGGGCCGGGTCGACGAGTACCTCGACCTGGTGGAGATGCTGTTCTCGCCGCAGCTGATCGTGATCGGCGGAGGGGTGAGCCGCAAGCACGAGAAGTTCATGCCGCTGCTGCGCGAGCGCGGGGCCAGGGTCGTCCCCGCGGAGCTGCGCAACGACGCGGGGATCGTCGGGGCGGCCATGGCGGCGGCGCGCGCCTGCGCCTGACCCTTCGCACCGCCCGGCCGGTCGTGCTGACGGGGGTGGCGGTCGGGCGCCCCCGTCAGCGGGCCCGGTGGATCCGGCGCTGGGCCACGAACCGGGCGAGGACGATCACGGCCGCCAGACCGGTGCCGGAGAACAGCCAGCCCGCCCGCAGGGCCAGGCCCGTCGCCAACGCCACCACGTGCGCGGTCACCCCCGAGGAGGCGATCGGGCCGAGCATCAGCAGCGAGACGGCGAAGGCGATCGGCCCGCTGATCGGCGCGGCCAGCAGGTCGGCGAAGCGGACCCGGACGGCCAGCTGGAAGCAGACCACCAGGTAGCCGATGCCGAACAGCACCCCGAGCCCGCCGAAGACCAGCCGGTCCAGGCCGGCCACCGCGACGGTGGCGACCAGGGCGGCCACGCCGGTGCCGACCGCGGTCAGCCGGGTCGGCCGTCCGGTGCGCCGGCGCCCGTAGAGGCGGCCGTTCGGGCGGCCGTCACCGCGGGCGCCGGTGCGTTCGGCCCCCTGTCCGTCGGTGCGCCCGCCCGCCCGTTCCCCGGTCCGGTCGCCGGGGTGCGGACCGAACGACAGGCGCAGCCGGGACCGGGCCCCGCCGGGGCGGGCGCGGTCGGGCGTGCCGGCCACGGGGCGTAGCCGGGAGGCGGGGGCCGCGGGGTCTCCGGCCGCCCCGGTGGTCTCGGGGGCCCGCCCGGGCCCGGGGACGGCGGCCCCGGCCGCGCCGTTCGGCGGACGGCGTCTGGGCCCTGGCGGCTGGGTTCGGATGCTCTGCTCCACCCGCCCAACGTACGGTCCGATCATCGCCACACTGTGTAATGGCCCCCCGGGCCTTGATCCGTGTCTTCGAACGGAGTACTGGTGTGATCATTGCCCGACCACTTCAGGGGGACGCGTGACCAGGGAATTCGCCTTCGAACGGCTGCACCACGTCCAGCTCGACATCCCGGCCGGCGCGGAGGACGACTGCCGCGCGTTCTGGCACGGCGTGCTCGGCATGACGGAGCTGGCCAAGCCCCCGGTGCTGGCCGCCCGCGGCGGCTGCTGGTTCCGCGGCGGCGGGGTCGAGGTGCACCTGGGCGTGGTGCCGGAGTTCCGGCCCTCCCGCAAGGGGCACCCGGGCATCCAGGTGCAGGCGCTGGACGCGCTCGCCGAGCGGCTGGCCGCCCGTGGTCACGAGGTCGTCTGGGACGACAACCTGCCCGGCCACCGCCGCTTCCACTCCAGTGACGGCCTCGGCAACCGCCTGGAGTTCCTGGAGCCGCTACCGGCGGACGCCGACGTCTGACCGGCTGCCCGTAGACTGGGCGATCGGCCCGCACGGTGCCGACCCAACTCCTCCAAGCCCACGGGACTGCGCTTCATGTCGCTCACGATCGGAATCGTCGGCCTGCCGAACGTCGGCAAGTCGACCCTGTTCAACGCCCTGACCAAGAACGACGTGCTGGCGGCCAACTACCCGTTCGCCACCATCGAGCCGAACGTCGGCGTCGTCGGCGTCCCGGACGAGCGGCTGGCCAAGCTGGCCGAGATCTTCGGCTCGCAGCGCATCCTCCCGGCCACCGTCGACTTCGTCGACATCGCGGGCATCGTGCGCGGCGCCAGCGAGGGCGAGGGCCTAGGCAACAAGTTCCTCGCCAACATCCGCGAGTCGGACGCGATCTGCCAGGTCGTGCGCGCCTTCACCGACCCGGACGTGGTGCACGTGGACGGCAAGGTGTCGCCCAAGGACGACATCGAGACCATCCACACCGAGCTGATCCTGGCCGACCTCCAGACCATCGAGAAGGTGCTGCCCCGGCTCCAGAAGGAGGCGCGCCTGAAGAAGGACACCGCCCCCGTCCTGGCCGCCGCCGAGGCCGCCCAGGCGGTCCTGGAGACCGGCAAGACCCTCTTCGAGGCCGGCTTCGACACCGCCCCGATCCGCGAGCTGCACCTGCTGACCGCCAAGCCCTTCCTCTACGTCTTCAACGTGGACGAGGACGAGCTGGGCGACGAGGACTTCAAGAACGCCCAGCGCGAGCTGGTCGCCCCGGCCGAGGCGATCTTCCTCAACGCCAAGATCGAGTCCGAGCTGATCGAGCTGGACGACGCCGAGGCCCTGGAGCTGCTCCAGTCGATGGGCCAGGACGAGCCCGGCCTCGCCACCCTCGCCCGCGTCGGCTTCAACACCCTCGGCCTGCAGACCTACCTCACGGCCGGTCCGAAGGAAACCCGCGCCTGGACCATCAAGAAGGGCGCCACCGCCCCCGAGGCGGCCGGTGTGATCCACACCGACTTCCAGAAGGGCTTCATCAAGGCCGAGGTCATCTCCTTCGCCGACCTGGTCGAGACCGGCTCCATCGCCGAGGCCCGCTCGAAGGGCAAGGCCCGCATCGAGGGCAAGGAGTACGTCATGCAGGACGGCGACGTGGTGGAGTTCCGCTTCAACGTGTGATGGACCGTCGGGGACTTCGCCCGGCCTTCGCGCAAGCGGGCCTGGCGTCGTTTCCGGTCCGCGCGGGCGGAACGCCGCGGCGGCCGTAGCGGCGCACCGTCCTGGGGTGGCAAACGGGAGGCGCCCCGGGCATCGGCCTGGGGCGCCTCCCGTCCTCGTCGTGGTCGACGACTCGCGTCGCCGGCTCAGCTCTCGTAGTGGTAGCGGCACTGGGCGATCAGGATCGAATCGTCGGTGACCTTGTAGATCAAGCGGTGCTCGTCATTGATCCGACGTGACCAGTACCCCTGGAACCCGTGCTTGAGCGGTTCCGGTTTGCCGATTCCCTCGTTGCCGTTGCGCGCGACGTCGGCAACGAGCGTGTTGATCCGTTTGAGGATCTTGCGGTCCTGGACCTGCCACCACAGGTAGTCCTCCCAGGCCCGGGAGGCGAAGGTGATCTTCACTCCGGGTCCGCCAGATCCCGTACGACCCCTCCGCCGTTCTCCAGCTCCTCGATGGAGGCCAGGAGGCGGCGGGCGTTCGCAGGGCTGCGCAGCAGGTAGGCGGTCTCCTTGAGGGACTGGTAGTCCTCCAGCGAGACTATGACCACCGGTTCGTGCCCGGCGCGAGTGATCACGATCTCCTCGCGGTCGTCCGTCACCGCGTTCAGTACCTCGGCGTAGCGTGCGCGGGACTCCGAGTAGGTCATCGTCTTCATGGCGCGGCTCCTCCGATAGGTACAGGAAATTGTACGTCCGGGCTTCAGTGGCGACAAGGGTGCCGGCGCCGCTGCGCCCTCCAGGACCCGCCCCTTCCGCTGCGCCGCCCCGGCCTCTTTTCCGTGCGGGCCCCGGCCCGGAGTGTCCCCCGGGCCGGGCGGCGGGGCAGATGAGTACGCGTACTCATGTGCGCGGCGGGTGCCGCTCGGCAGACTCCGTGACATGGAGAGCCAGCCTTCGGACCGCCCCGCACCGCCCGGTGACGGGCCGTCACGCCCTTGGGAGCCCGGCGGGGCGTCCCGCTGCCCCGACTGCGGGGCCGAGCTCGGCGAGCGGCCGCCTGCGCGGTGCCTCTCGTGCCGGCTGCCGCTGCGCGGTGACGTCGCGGCGCGGCTCTGGCGGGTCGAGCAGGGCCTGGCGGCGGTCGAGGAGCGTCGGGGGCAGTTGCTGGCCCAGCGGGAGGAACTGCTCGTCGCACTCCGCGCGCTCAGGTACGCCCCGGACCCGGCGCCCGTGCCGGGGGCCGGGTCGGTGTGGGCCGGCCCGCAGGGCGGGCGGCAGGCCGAGGTCTCCGGGCGGTCCGCGCAGACCGCGCTGCTGGTGCTCGGCGGTGCCCTCGTGGTGGTCGCCGCGCTGGTGTTCACCGTCGTCAGCTGGGGCCACCTGGGGATCGGCGGCCGTGCCGCCGTCCTGTTCGCGCTGACCGGATGCGCCCTCGCCGCGCCGCTCCCGCTGCGCCGCAGGGGACTCGCGGCCACCGCGGAGACCTGCGCCACCATCGGACTCGTCCTGGTGCTGCTGGACTGCTACGCCATGCGCGCCGGGGGCCTGGCCGGCGCGGGCGCCGTCGGGGCGCCCGGCTACTGGGCGGCGTGCACCGCCCTGGTCGCCGCCGGTTCGGCGGTGTACGGCGGTGCGACGCGGATGCGGGCGCCGCTGGTGGCGGGCTTCCTGCTCGGCCGGCTGCCCGCACTGCTCGCCGTCCACGCGGTCGGGCTGGGCGGTCTCCTCGGCAACGCCACCGCGCTGGCCGCCACGACGGCCGCGGACTACGGGGTGCTCCGCTGGGCGTCCGCCCGCGACGGGCTGCGCGGCCGGCTCCGTCTCGACGGGCTGCTGCCGCCGGCCGGCGCGATCGCCGCGTTGTGGGGCCTGGCGGGCGGCGCGCTCGCCGTGGAGGCGTCGCTGGTGGCCGTGGTGCGCCGGACGGCGGCCGCCGTGGACGGCGGGACGATGGCGCCGGTCTGGGCCTGGCTTCCGCTCGGCGTACTCGCGCTGGTGGCGCTGGCCGTGGCGCGGCCGTACCCGGGGCCCGGGATTCCCGGGCTGACCGTCGGCGCCCGGGGGCTGGCGGCCGCTGTGGCCGGGGCGGCCGTCCTGGCGGCCGCGGGGGGACCGCTCGGCGCGCTCCTGCCGGCCGACTGGTGTGCGGTCGGCTACATGGTGCCGGCCGCGCTGCTCGCCGTCGGCGCGGGCGCGGCGCTCTCCCCGCGGGGCGCGCGTCCGTCCGGTGGGCCGGGAGCGGGCACCCCGGGCGTCGTCCCGACCGGACTGTTCCGGGCGGCGGGGCTGGTCCTGCTGGCCGGGTCGTTCCTGCCGCTCACCCGGCTGGTGCCCGCCCTCTTCGAGCCGCTCGCGCACCTCGCCGCCGCCTGGACAGCCCCGGCCCCGGCCGCACCCGCCTGGGCCTGGAAGGTCCCGGCGGCCGGGCTGACCGGCTACTGGCTGCTGATCGGGACCCTCGCAGCCCTCCGGGCGCTCGACGCCGAGGTCCTCCGGCCCGTGAGGCCCGAGCAGTCCGTGCAGTCCGTGCAGTCCGAGCACCCTGAGCACCCTGAGCAGTCCGCCAAGCCTGAGCTCCCCGTGCAGCCCGCGAAGTCCGAGCGGCCCGGGGCGCCCGGGGCCACGGCCCGGCCGGAGGGGCCGCCGGCCTGGACGGACCCGGTCCTCGCGGTGGCCGCAGTCCCCGGGCTGGCCCTGCTGCCGGTGGCGTTCGGGCTGCCGTACGGCGCGGCGGCCGGCACCGCTGCCGCGCTGGCCGTCGCCGCCGCCGGGTGTGCGGTGCTCCGCCCGGCCAGGCCGGCCGGACCGGCCGCGCTGGTGGTGGCCGCCGCCCTCGCCCTGCTCTGGGCGCTCGCCGACCGCCCGGCCACGATCCTCGTGCTCGCCCTGGGCGCCGTCCTCGCCACGGCCCTGACGGTGACCCTGGCATCGACCAGGATCTCGGCCCGCATCTCGGCATGGATCACGGCCCGCAACCCGGCGGCGGGGGCGGCGCGCGCCACCACGGCAGGCGGGCTGCGGGCCGACGTCACGGCGGTCTGCGCCGTGCTGGCGCTGGGCGGGGAGGCGGTGGCCGCCGGGGCGACGGCGGGGCTCGCGCTCCCCGACATCGTGCTCGCCCTGCTCGCGGTCGCCGTCGGCTCGGCCCCGGTCGCGGCCCGGATCTCACCGCGACAGGTCTCCCGGGCGGTCGAGGGCACCGGCTACCTCCTGGCGGCCGTCGCCTGCACGCTGACGGCCGGCCACCCCGAGCGGCTCGCCCTCGTGCTGACCGTGGCCGGGGTGGCCGGGCTCGGGGTCGCGCTGCGCGCCGACCGCCGCCGGGCGGCCACCGTCACGGCGGTCGTCCTGCTGATCGCCGCCTCCTGGCTGCGGCTGGCGCTCTGGGACGTGCGGACGCCCGAGGCCTACAGCCTGACGGTGGCGTCGGCGGCCCTGGTGCTCGGCGTGCTCCGGCGCCGGCGTGATGCCGGTGCCAACTCCTGGGCGGCGTACGGTCCGGGGCTGGTGCTCGGGCTGGCGCCCAGCCTGGTCGCGGTCTGGGCCGACGGGCACTGGCTGCGTCCGCTGCTGCTGGGCGGCGCGGCCGCCCTGGTGACCGTGCTGGGGGTCAGGCACCGGTTGCAGGGCCCGCTGCTGCTGGGCGGTGCGGTGCTGCTGCTCGTCGGCGTGCACGAGTTGGCGCCCACGGTCGTCCAGGTGCTCGGCCTGGTGCCGCGCTGGGTGCCGCTGGCCGCCGTCGGACTCCTGCTGCTCGCCCTGGGGGCGACGTACGAGCAGCGGCTGCGGGACGCCCGCCGCCTGCGGGCGGCGCTCGGCCGGCTGGGCTGACGGGGACTCCCCGCCCACGGGACGAACGGCGGACGGGCCGGGACGGAGCAGGTGCTGCCGTCCCGGCCCGCCGGCCCGCCGGCCTCGTGCGGAGGGTGCGGTGCGGAGGGTGCGGTCGGCTCAGCGGTCGCAGAGGGCGGTGGTGACGAGGCGGGTCATCGCGTCGCCGGCCGCCGCGGGAAGGGTGACGCTGGCGTTGACGGCCAGGGTGAGCTGCCGGCGTCCGTCCTTCGAGGTGAAGCTGAAGGTCGTGTAGCCGGCGACGCTGCCGGTGTGGCCGACCACGCGGCTGCCGTCCGCGCAGGCGGGGCGGGCCTCCAGGCCGAGCCCGTAGGTGCGGTGGTCGTCCCGGTCGGTCTGCTGCATCTCCTGCATCGCGCGCAGCTGCTCCGGCGGCAGCAGCTCGCCGCCGAACAGGGCCCGGTAGAACCGGTTCAGGTCGGAGGTGGTGGAGACGATCCCGCCGGCCGCCCAGTAGACGGAGGGGTTGAAGGCGGTGAGGTCGACCGGCGCGGCGCCCGGTCCGGCGAGCCACTCGTAGCCGTGCAGCTGCGGGCCGGGGAGCCGGTCGGAGCCGGGCAGCGACGTGTTTCTCAGGTGCAGCGGGTGCAGGATCCGCCGGGTGATCTCCTGGCTCAGGGAGCGGCCGGTGGTGTGCTCGACCAGCAGGCCGAGGACGAAGTAGTTGGTGTTGGAGTAGCCCCAGGAGGTGCCCGGCGCGAACTTCGGGCCGTGCTGCACGGCCAGGCCGATCAGCTGCTCCGGGGTGTAGGTGGTGTGCTGGGCGGCCTGCACGGCGCCGGGATCGGCCAGCAGCAGCTCGATGAAGTCGGTGAGCCCGGCGGTGTGGTTGAGCAGCCGGCGGACGGTGATGTGGTCGCCGTTCGGCAGCAGGCCGGGAAGGTGGCGCTCGATCGGGTCGTCCAGCCCGATCCGGCCCTCGGCCACCAGCTGGAGCACCACGGTGGAGGTGAAGCTCTTGGTCACGCTGCCGGCGCGGAACCTGTCCGAGGCCTGCGGGCGCTGCCGGCCGGCCAGGTCGGCGTATCCGCTGACGCCCTGCCAGGTGCCGCGCTCGTCCCGGATCTCGGCGATCGCGCCGGGAGCCCCGCCGGCCACCGCCGCGTCGAGCGCCTGCTGGAGCGCGGCCCGGTCGGCGGCCCGATCGGCGGGGCGGCCCTGCGCGACGGCGGAGCCGCCGAGCGGCGCGGCGACGGCCGGTGCGGCGGCGGGGACGAGGACGGCGGCGGCTATGAGCGCCGCGAGTGCCGCGGACTTGCGGTTCATCTGGGACCCCCCGTGGTCGTTGTCGGTACGGCACCAACGTAGGGCACCGGGGGCCGCCCGAGGATCATGGAAGGAGGAGCCGCGGGCCTGGTTTCCCCCTGATACGGGGTCATGGTTCCGTCAGGGGTGGCCCTGATGGTCCAGGCCGGAGCGGGTGGCCGGGGCGCGGATGTCGCCGGCCGCCGGCCGCCCCGGTGACGGGTGGAAATCGGAATGTCGTCTCTTACTTCTCCTGCGCCGTAGGCGAGTTGATCAATCCGTGTGACCATGTCGCTGGCTGCCGATCATCGACTCGGGGGCGGACGCACGGCCGTGACCACGCCGGCGTCGTCACCCCGGCCGGCGGCCTCCGTATCTCCGCCGCCCGTCGCAGCGATGCGCGGGCGCGTACTCCGCGCGATCACAGGGGGAATTTCATGACTCGTCCGAACAGGCCTGCCCTGAGCCGCCGCACACTCCTGGGCGGCACCGCGGCGGCCGGGGTCGGCGCCGTCCTGGCGTCCGGCACCGCTGCCGCGGCGGACTCGGAGCGTCGGCGCAACCCGATCGACCAGGCCGCGGTCGACGCCGTCGCAGCCCGGCTCGACGGCGACCTGATCGCGCTGCGGCGCGACCTCCACCAGCACCCGGAGACGACGGGGAAGGAGACGTACACCGCGGCCGCGGTGGCCGCGCGGCTGCGCGCCGCGGGCCTCGACGTGACCACCGGGGTGGGCCGCACGGTGAAGGACGGCAAGGAGGTGCCCGGCACCGGGGTGGTCGCGGTCCTGAGGGGCTCGCGCCCCGGGCGGACGGTGGCGTACCGGGCCGACATGGACGCGGTGCCCGGTGACGGGATCGTGCCCAAGGTGCCGGGTCCTCCGGCGCCGAACCAGCCGCCGGCGCACGCCTGCGGGCACGACCTCCACACCACGGTGGGCGTCGGCGTCGCCCAGACGCTGGCGCAGCTGCGGCACCGGTTGAGCGGCACGGTCGTGTTCTTCTTCCAGCCGGGCGAGGAAGGCCTGGTGGGCGCCCGGGCGATGATCGACGACGGGGTGCTGGAGACCACCGGCGCGGAGGAGATCCACGCCCTGCACTGCGGGCCGTACCCGGTGGGGCAGTTCGCCGTGACGCCGGGCAGCGGGCTGCCGGGCCAGGACTGGGCCGCCGTCACGCTGGCCGGGCCGGACGCGACCGCGGCGGCGGGCCGGCTGAAGGCCGAGATCGGCCGGCTCAGCACGGTCGCCCTGCCGCAGGGGCCCGCGGACCTGGAGAAGATGGTCGCGGACGTGCAGACGCCGGACGGGCCGCTGGCCCGGTTCGTGGTGACCGGGGGTAGGGTCAACGACCCGGATGCCGAGGGTCGGGTCAGGCTCGACGTGAAGTTCCGCTGCTGGCCGCAGGAGCGCAACGTCGAGATCCGGGAGAGGATCCGCCAGCTGGCGCAGTCGTACCCGGGGGCGGTGGTCACGTATCCGCGGGATCCGTTCCCGGCCCTGGTCTGCCCCGAGGACGACGCCAACGCCCTGGCCCGGCACCTGCGCCGGACGCTCGGCTCCGGCGGGGTGACGGTGAACCACGCCGCCTTCCCGTTCAACGGGGAGGACTACGCGCTGTTCATGGAGCGCATCCCGGGGACCTACACCTTCCTCGGGGTCCGCACGCCGGGCAGCGGGATCGAGACGAGCTACCCGCACTACGAGACGTTCGCCCCGGACGAGCGGGCCATCGGCGTCGGCGTCCGGGCGATGGCCGGCTGGCTCGCCACCCGCACCCGTCGCTACGGCGTGTCTGATAATTGATCTTGTGGCAGGTCGAGGCGAGTTGACGGATGCGGCGTGGGAGCGGATAGCGCCCTTGTTGCCGCAGGTGGACGGGCGTGGCCGTCCGTGGCGTGATCACCGGCAGGTGGTCAACGGTGTGCTGTGGCGGCTGCGGACCGGGGCGCCGTGGCGCGATCTCCCGGAGCGGTACGGGCCGTGGCAGACCGTCTACGAGCGTTTCGCCCGCTGGGAGGCGGACGGCACGTGGGCGAAGCTGCTGGAGCACGTCCAGGTCCGCGACGACGCGGTGGGCCGGGTGGAGTGGACCGTCGCCGTCGACTCCACGGTTAACCGAGCCCACCAGCACGCCGCCGGCGCCCGCAAAAAGGGGCCGCAGACGGGGACGAACTGGAAGATCCGGGCCGCTCGCAGACGCGCCAGGCCCTCGGCCGGTCCCGAGGAGGGCTGACCACCAAAGTCCACCTCGCCGTCGACGGCCGCGGACTGCCGCTGTCGATCGTGCTCACACCGGGCAACATCAACGACGCCACCGCGTTCGGCCGGGTCCTCGACGGGATCCGTGTCCCGCGCGCCGGCACGGGCCGCCCGCGCACGAGACCGGAGCGCGTGCTGGGCGACAAGGCCTACTCGAGTCGGGCGATCCGCCACCTGCTGCGGCGCCGGGGCATCGCCGTCACGATCCCCGAGCGCCGCGACCAGGTGGACAACCGCCGACGGCGCGGAGCCCTCGGCGGCCGGCCGCACACCTTCGACCGGGTCCTCTACCGCGACCGCAACGTGGTCGAACGGTGCTTCGCCCGCCTCAAGCAGTTCCGCGCGATCGCCACGCGCTTCGACAAACTCGCCGACCGCTACCGCGCCGGAGTCGTCCTGGCCTCACTGATCCTCTGGCTCCGCGAACCAGGCAGATGATCATTTGTCAGACACGCCTTAGGGGCCCGTCCCCGGGCTCCCGTCGGCCGGGCGCTTGAACTCCCGCATGCCGGGCGCTTGAAGACGGCACCCGGGCTCCGCAGGGCCGGCGCCCGGGTGCCGGCCCCGCGGGTGGGCGTCAGGCGATGTGGACGGTCAGGGTGCCGTCGCCGGCGGCCGTGACGGTCACGCCCTCCAGGGTGGCGGCGTGTGCGGTCGGGTGGTGGGCGGCGGCGCGGGGGCCGATGCCGACGACGGGGATGCCGGCGGCCTTGGCGGCGGCGATGCCGGCCTCGGAGTCCTCGAAGGCGAGGCAGTCGGCGGGGGAGAGGCCGAGGGCGGCCGCGCCCTTCAGGAAGCCCTCGGGGTCGGGCTTGCCCGCGCCGACCGATTCGGCGGTGATCAGGACCGGCGGGAGCGGGAGGCCGGCGGCGGCCATCCGGACCTCGGCGAGCGGCTCGTCGGCGGAGGTGACCAGGGCGTGCGGGAGGCCGGCCAGCGCGGCGAGGAACGCGGCGGCGCCGGGGACGGGTACGACGCCCTCGGTGTCGGCCCGCTCCTCGGCGAGCATGCGGCGGTTCTCGGCGAGGTTGACGTCGGCCGGGCGCCCGGGAAGCAGGACGGCCATGGTGGTGTGGCCCTGGCGGCCGTGGGCGATGCGGAGCACCTCGATCGGGTCGAGGCCGTGCTCCCGGGCCCAGCGGCGCCAGCAGCGTTCGACGACGGCGTCGGAGTTGACCAGGGTGCCGTCCATGTCCAGCAGGAGGGCGCGGGTGGCCATCGGCAGGCCGGGGGTGGCGGGGCCGGGGCCGGAGGCGGTGGCGAGCGCGGGGGTGGCGGTGGGCATGGGGCGGCTCCTCGCGGGCGGGGCCCAGAGAGTGCGAGTCGATTGTTCAGCCAGGATACAAAAGATCAGCCCAGCAGGTGGGCGTTGACCGCGCGGGCCTCCTCGGCCAGCTCCGGCAGCTCCACCACCTCGACCCCGGCCGCCTCCAGCAGCGCCGTCCCCTGGGTCTCGGCGACGAAGGTGGCCGGCTCGCTCCAGGCGACCACCACGCGCGGGACGCCCGCGGCGACCAGCAGCCGGGCGCAGGGGTGCGGCCGCGAGGCGCGCTGGCCGCAGGGCTCCAGCGAGCTGTAGACGGTCGCGCCGCGCAGCCGGGGGTCGCCGGCCGGGAGCTTGGCCAGGGCCGCCTCCTCGGCGTGGTCGTGCGGGTCGCTCTCCCGGCTCCAGCCCTCGGCGAGCACCTCGCCGTCCGCGCCGACGATCACCGCGCCGACCGAGAACGCGGTCGTGGACGGCGGGCAGCGGCGGGAGAGCTCGACGGCCCGCCGCAGGAAGCGGAGGTCGGACGGGTCGGTGGTCACGGGGCGGGCTCCTTCGGGGCGTACCTGAGCAGGACGACGTCGCCCACCGTACGTGCCTCCAGCAGTCGCATCCGGCGGGCCGGACCGCCGGGGAAGGCCGCCGGGTGGACGAAGCGCGGCGCGTCCGCCTGACCGACCAGCAGCGGGGCGACGACCAGCTGGAGTTCGTCGGCCAGCCCCAGGGCGAGGAACTGGGTGTGCACGCTGCCGCCGCCCTCGACCATCAGCCGGCGCACCCCGCGGGCGCCGAGGTCGTCCAGCACCGCCTCCAACCCGACCGCCGTGCCCAGTGCCACCACCTCGGCCAGCCCGTCCAGGGCGGGCCGCAGCACGGCGGCGCCCGCGTCCGTCGAGTAGGCCAGCCGTTCGCCGCCGGTGTGCCAGAAGCGCAGCGACCGGTCGAGGGCGCCGCTCGCGCTGAGCGTGACCTTCAGCGGGTACTCGGGCCGGCCGGCGGCGAGCCGGGCGGCCCGCCGGGCGGGGTCGTTGACCAGCAGCCGGGGGTTGTCCGCGCGCAGCGTATTGCCGCCCACCAGGATCGCGTCGCTGGCAGCACGCTCCTCGTCCACCCGGTCGAAGTCGGCCGGGTTGGAGAGCAGCAGCCGCTCGGGGGAGGCGTCGTCGAGGTGCCCGTCGAGTGACATCGCGGCACTCAACAGGACGAAGGGGCGGCGGCCGGGCATGGTGGGAACCGTTCTCTCGGGTGCCCGTCCACCGTACGGCCCGGCCGTGTGCGCCGGACGCGCGAGGGCTGCTGTTCGTCCGGTGGCCCGGTCCCGGAGGGGCGGCGTTCGCCGGGGGGCTCCACCCTGGTTCGGACCTCGCACCGCCCCCACGTCGAAGGGTCGTCCCCGTGTCCCGTCTCTCCCGCGGTCTGCTGCCGCTGGCCGTCGCCGTCGCCGCACTGCCGGTCCTCGCACTGCCCGCCGGCTCCGCCGCCGCCGTGACGTACGGAACCCCCGTGATCACCCTCTCGGCCGGGTACCTCTCCGGCGCGGTCGGCGCCACCGGTGACCCGACCGTCACCGTCACCGTCTCGCAGAGCGGCGCGGCGGCCTCCGCGCTGACGGTGGCCGCCTCGGCGACCACCCGCAGCTCGGTCGCCCGGACCGGCGACGTCACCGTCACGGGCACCGCGGGCACCCGCACCCTCGCGGTGGCCGCCCAGGGCGTCGGCTACACCGACCTCACCGTCAAGGTCACCGGTCTCGGCGGCAGGACCGCGACGAAGACGCTGCACTACGCGGCCTCGGCCGCCGTGCAGCACGCGGCCGACAGCCGCTACCTGACCGGCTCCAGCGACGCCTCGGCGGCGGTGGACGCGGGCGGCGGCTACATCGTGGTGGCCGACGACGAGTCCAACGTGCTGCGGCTCTACGACCGCAACGCCTCCGGCGCGCCGGTGCGCACCTGGGACTTCAGCTCGGCACTCGGCGTCTCCAAGGAGATCGACATCGAGGGCGCCACCCGGGTCGGCAACACGATCTACTGGACCGGCTCGCTGGGGAACAACAAGGACGGCGTGGTCAAGCCCGACCGGCACACCGTCTTCGCCACCACCGTCAGCGGCTCGGGCGCGGACACGCAGCTGGCGCTCGCGGGCAGGTACACCGGCCTGCGCGACGACCTGATCGCCTGGGACCGTGCCAACGGCAACCGCTACGGCTTCGCGGCCGGCGCGGCGGACGGCCAGGTGCCCAAGCAGATCGACGGGTTCAACGTCGAGGGCCTGGAGTTCGCGCCGGGCAGCTCCACCACCGCGTACGTGGGCTTCCGCGCGCCGCTCGCCCCGGCGGTCACCGGCGGCCGGGCGCTGATCGTGCCGGTCACCAACTTCTCGTCGCTGCCGGGCGGTTCGGCGCACGCCGCGTTCGGCGCCCCGATCGAGCTGGACCTCGGCGGGCTCTCCGTCCGCGACCTGCGCCGCAACGCGCTCGGCCAGTACCTGATCGTGGCCGGCTCCTGGGCGGCGGACGACAACTCCGACCCCTACGCGCTCTACCGCTGGGACGGGCGGCCCGGTTCGCAGCCGGTCAAGGTGCTGGACCTGCCGACCAGCGACGCCGGCGGGTGGGAGGCCGTGCCGGACGTCCCGGACCTCACCGCCCCCGGCGCCCGGGTGCAGCTGATCACCGACGACGGCTCGGCCGACCTGTACGGCGACGGGACCGCGGCCAAGGACCTCACTCACCCGGAGTGGAAGAAGTCCCGCACCACCTGGTTCACCGTCAACTAGGCGCAGGAGAGCCACGGAAGCCCCCGACCGCAGGCCGGTCGGGGGCTTCCGCGCATTCCGGAGTGATCGAAATATGAGACGAATCTTCTCGCCATGCGGGACGAGGAGTAGCGTCGGAGGCGTCGGAGAACCGAGACCGCCTCAGGGGGACGCCATGACCGGACCGCAGCCCGCCACCGCCTACACGCACGGCCACCAGGAGTCGGTGCTGCGCTCGCACCGCTCCCGCACCGCCGCCGACTCGGCCGCCTACCTGGTGCCCCACCTGCGACCCGGACAGGCCGTGCTGGACGTCGGCTGCGGCCCCGGCACCATCACCGCCGACCTGGCCGAACTGGTCGGCCCCACCGGGCGGGTGGTGGCCGTGGACACCTCGGCCGAGGTGCTGGAGGCGGCGGCCCGTCACGCCGCGGGGCGGGGCCTGTCCAACGTGGTCTTCGAGGTCGCCGACGTGCACGGACTGCCCTACGCGGACGGGGAGTTCGACGTGGTCCACGCCCACCAGGTACTGCAGCACGTGGGCGATCCGGTGGCCGCGCTGCGGGAGATGCGCCGGGTGACGGCGCCGGATGGCGTGGTCGCGGCCCGGGACGTCGACTACGCGAGCATGACCTGGTACCCGGAGGTGCCCGAACTGGACCGCTGGCTGGACCTGTACCGCCGGATCGCCCGTGCCAACGGCGGCGAGCCGGACGCCGGGCGGCGGCTGATGTCCTGGGCCGGGGAAGCGGGCTTCGCCGAGGTCACCGCCTCGTCCAGCACTTGGACGTTCGCGACGCCCGAGCGCCGGGAGTGGTGGGGCGGCATGTGGGCCGACCGGACGGTGGCCTCCAGCACGGCCGGGACGGCGGTGGCGGAGGGGCTGGCGGACCGGGCGGAGCTGGAGCGGATCGCGGGCGGCTGGCGGGAGTGGGCGAAGGCGGAGGACGGCTGGTTCGCGATGCTGCACGGGGAGGTGCTGGCGCGCGGGTAGGCAGGGGCCGGCGGGCAGGGAAAAGAACGGGAGGGTGTTCGGCAAGATCGGGTAAAGTCGCGCGTCCGTTCCCATCGCAGCAGTGTGCTCCGCCTGCGGAACGTTCGAGTCGAACCGCAGAGCTGATGCCCGTGACCGGCGGGCGGGGGAGTCCACGTGTCCAAGCCCGAGCCCGACGCGCCCGTTCCCGCGCCGGACGTTCCCGCGTCGGACGTTCCCGCGTCGGACGTTCCCGCGTCGGACGTTCCCGTGACGGAGGTTCCCGCGGCCGGTGGCCCGGTGACGGACGTTCCGGTGACGGGGGTCCCGGCCGCGGACGCCCCCGCACCGGACGCCCCCGCACCGGACGCCCCCGCACCGGACGCCCCCGCACCGGACGCCCCTGCACCGGAGGCCGCTCCGGCCGGCCGCGTGGAGCTGACCAAGCCGGCCGCAACGGACACCGAGCCGCCGGTCCCGGCCCTGCCCGCACCGGACGCCGCCCCGGCACCGGACGCCGCCCCGGCACCGGACGCCGCCCCGGCACCGGACGCCGCCCCGGCCCCGGACGCCGCCCCGGCCGGGGACGCGCCCGCGGCGGACGCCCCGCCGGTCCCGGACACCCCGCCCGTCCCGCCCGCCGAGCCCGTCGACCCGTGGGCCGTCCCCGGCCCCACCGCGACCGGTGCGCCCGCCGGCGCCCCGGTGCCCCCGGCCTTCGGGCCGCCCGTCGGTCCTCCGCCCACCGGTACGGGCTGGGCCGCCGTCCCGCCCGGCTCGATGTCCGGTTTCCAGCCCGGACACCCCTACCTGCCGGCCTCCGAGGCCACCAACGGCTTCGCCGTCGCCTCGCTGGTCACCGGCCTGCTCTGCACGTGGCCGCTGGCCATCGCCTTCGGCATCGTCGCGCTGGTCCAGATCCACAAGCGCAACGAGCGCGGCCGCGGCATGGCCGTGACCGGCTTGGTCTTCGGCTCGCTCGGGGCGCTCGCCGTCCTGTTCGGCGTCATCGCCGTACTCGTCGCCGGCGTCGAGGCGCGCGACGACGCCGCCGACCGGCCGGCCCGCACCCCGAAGGCGCCGGCGGGCTCCGTGCTCTGGTCCTCGCTCAAGTCCGGCGACTGCTACAACCCGCCGGGGGACCAGGCCGGCTCCGACCCCTCGGAGGTCGACCAGACGGTCTTCTGGGTGATGAAGGTGCCGTGCATGCTCCCGCACCACGGCGAGGTGGCCGGCACCGCCCGGATCCCGGAGAGCGACGGCCCGGCCTACCCGGGCGAGACCCACGTCCGCGACCGCGCCGCCACGCTCTGCGGCCCGGTGCTCGACGAGTACGCCCTCGACTACTGGGCCGTGCCGGACGGCATGGACGAGGTCTACCTCTACCCGAGCCGCGCCAACTGGAAGTCCGGCGAGCGCTACGTCACCTGCACCTACGAGGACCGCGACGCCCAGCACCGCGGCAGCGTCCGGACCGACCGCGCCGTCCTGAACCCGGCCCAGCTCGCCTACCTGGAGGCCGCCCGGGCCTTCAACAACGCGTACTGGAACGAGCCGCAGACCGAGATCGCCGAGTCGCACTCCGCGTACTCGGCGTGGGCCCGGCAGATGGCGGACGCCTCCCGCAAGGAGGCCGAGGACCTCTCCAAGGGGTCGACACCCTGGCCGGAGGGCGCCAAGGCCAAGGTGGCCGAGCTGGTGGCCGCCCAGCGGGAGGCCGCCACGGCCTGGGACACCGCGGCCAGGTCGGCCGACGACACCGCGCTCGAACGCGAGGTGCGGCGGGCGAAGACGCTGGTGACCAAGTCGGCCAGGCTGACCGTCGAGATCCGCCGCAGCCTCGGCCTCTCGACTGGCGAGCAGGTCGGCGAGATCCAGACCTGACCACCCGTCCGGGCCTGCCCTGTCCGGCCCGGCCGGCCCCGGTGCGGGGCCGGCGCCGGCGGTCACGTCTTACCGGCCGTTAACAGGGCCCGTACCTGCCGGTAGCGGGCCGGGCGTAGCGTCCGGTGGACGCCGCCCCCCGGCCCGACCCCCACGCGGGCCGGGGGCGTTCCCGCGGCCACCCGTCGGACACCCCCTACGCTCGCAGGCATGGACACCTTTCGGGTGATGCGGCAGGACGACAACGGCAACCGCTTCCTGGTCGCCGGCGGGCTGGAGCGGGCCGGGGCCGAGCGGCTGGCCGCCGAGTTCGAGGCGCGCGGCCACAAGCAGCTGTACTGGGTGGAGGGCGGGGCGCCCGGGGGTTCTAAGGTCGGGGCCATGGAGAACCGGATCGTCGTCGGCGGCGCCCTCGTCCACCGTGGCCGGGTGCTGGCCGCCCGTCGTAGTGCACCGGCCGAGGTGGCGGGGCGCTGGGAGTTCCCGGGCGGCAAGGCCGAGCCCGGCGAGACCGAGGAGCAGGCCCTGGAGCGGGAGCTGCTGGAGGAGCTGGGCGTCCGGGCACGGGCGGTGGAGCGGCTGCCCGGAGCGTGGCTGGTCCGGCCGGGCCTGGAGCTGCACATCTGGGGGGCCGAGCTGCTCTCGGGCGACCCCCGGCCGCTGGAGGACCACGACGAGCTGCGCTGGCTCGGCCCGCAGGAGCTGGACGACGTCGACTGGCTGGACCACGACCGGGCCGTCCTCCCGGACGTCGCCCGGCTGCTCGACGCGGCGCACACCGCCCCCTGAGCGTCGCACCGCCCCCTGGCCCGTGACCGTCGCACCGCCCCCCGGCGCGCACCCCTCCGCCGCCTTCCGCCGCCCGTCCGCACCCGCGGAGGCGGGGGGGCGGAACAGTCGTGGCCGCGACGCGCAATACGCCAGGTAGGTCAATCGGAAAAGCCGACCCAGAAGCCGGGATAGCCTGGGTTCTGCTGGGTATGTCACTTTTCGGCACTATTCGTCACCATCGGTGAGCCGCCCCCAGCCGGCGCCGCCGATCCCGACCAGAGCCGGAGGCCCCGTCGGTGTCGAGTACCGGTAACGGCGGCGGGGGAGCGCGACGCGCGGGCAGCGGGGGGAGCGCGGCCGCCCGCGCCCGGCTGCGCCGCGGCCCGCGCCCGGCCCAGCCGCAGCCGCCGGCCGGCCGTCGCCGCGGGGAGGCCCCCGCCCCCGACGCCCCGCCGCCGGACCAGGCCGCGCCGCCCCTGGTGGTCGTCGACGCGGCCCCGCCGGCGGGCATCCGCAGCCGCCCCGGCCGGCCCTTCCCCGGCGGCCCCGGCCCGGAGCCGGGCGCCCCGGGCGACCACAACGAGGGCAACCTGCTCGACGTGGTCAGGGTCGCCATCGCGATCCTCGACACCGCGGGCCGGGTGGTCCTCTGGAGCCCGGCCGCCGAGGAACTGCTCGGCTGGCCGAGCGAGCTGCTGGTCGGCCGCCGGATCGACGAGCTGATCCCGGACGAGGAGCAGGTCGGCCGGATCCGCGCGGCGATCCAGGACACCCTGCGGCACGGCCGCTGGGCCGGCCCCGCCGAACTGCGCGACCGCGACGGCGCACCCGTCGCCCTCGACGCCCGGATCTCCCTGCTGGTGGACGGCGACGGCACCCCGTTCCTCCAGGTCAACCTGGCCGAGGCGGGCGCCGTCCGGGCCGTCGAGCGGGACCTCGCCGTCCGCGACGCGCTGTTCGAGCAGTCCCCCCTGGGCATCGCCATCCTCGACACCGACCTGCGCTACACCGCGGTGAACCAGACCCTGGCCGAGATGAACGGCATGGCCACCGAGGACCACGTGGGGCTCACCACCGGCGAGACCCTGCCCGAGCGGGCCGCCGACGAGATCACCGCGATCCAGCGCCAGGTGCTGGCCACCGGCGAGCCGGTCATCGACGTCACCCTCGCCTCGCCGGTCACCGCCCGTTCCGGCTACCGCTCGATCTCCTACAGCCGGATGACCGACCGGGCCGGCCGGGTGCTCGGGATCTCGGGCACCGTGATGGACGTGACCGAGCGCTACCGGGCGGTGGCCAAGGTCGAGCACGCCCGGCGCAGGCTCTCGCTGCTGAACGAGTTCGGCTCCCGGGTCGGCGACCTCCTGGACGCCTCCCGGATCGCCCAGGAGCTGGCCGGTGCCGTCGTCCCCCGGCTCACCGACCACTCCGCGGTGATCCTGCTCCAGGCCGTCGCGCACGGGGACGACCTGCCCCGGCACGGCCACGACCGGCGCACCTCGCTGCTCCAGCTGGGCACCGCCTCCGTCCAGGACGGCCCCGAGGTCGAGGTGATGCTGCGCCGCGGCGCCCGGATCACCTTCGCCGAGGACTCCGCCTGCGGCCGGGTGCTGCGCACGGGCGTCCCGGAGCTGCTCTCCGGCGCCGACCAGCTGGACGACGTCACCTACCCGGGCGACCCCAAGATGCAGGCCGCCCACGACCTGGGCGTCCACTCGATGCTGGTGGTGCCGCTGCGCGCCCGCGGCATCGTGATCGGCCTGCTGCTGGTCAGCCGGGCCGGCTACCGCGAGGGCTTCGACCGCGACGACCTCGCCTTCACCGTCGAGCTGGCCGACCGGGCCGGCAGCTCGCTGGACAACGCCCGGCTCTACGCCCGCGAGCGGACCGCCGCACTGACGCTGCAGCGCACCCTGCTCCCGCAGCAGGTCCCGCAGCCGACCGGCGTGGAGGTCGCCTACCGGTACGTGCCCGGCAGCAGCGGCACCGAGGTCGGCGGCGACTGGTTCGACGTCATCCCGCTGCCCGGGGACCGCACCGCGCTGGTGGTCGGCGACGTGATGGGGCACGGCCTGCGGGCCGCCGCCACGATGGGCCGGCTGCGGACCGCCGTGCGCGTCCTGGCGGCCCTGGACCTGCCGCCGGACGTGCTGCTGCGGCACGTCCACGAGCTGGCCGACGACCTCGCCCAGGGGCCGGACGAGGCCCTGCTGGCGACCTGCGTCTACGCGGTGTTCGACCCGGCCACCGCCCGGCTGACGGTCGCCAAGGCCGGCCACATCCCACCCGTGCTGATCGTGCCGGGCGAGGGGGCCGAGGAGCCGACCCGCAACGGCGGCCCGCTGCCCGGTGGCGCCGGGCGGATCCTCGACCTGCCCTCCGGCGCCCCGCTCGGCGTCGGCGGCGTCCCGTTCGAGGCGGTCGAACTGAAGATCCCCGAGGGCAGCCTGCTCGCCCTCTGCACGGACGGCCTGGTGGAGTCCCGGGACAAGGACCTCGACGTCGGCCTCGGCCGGCTGGTCACCGTCCTCCAGCAGCCCCACGCCTCGATCCAGGCCGCCTGCGAGGCGGTGCTGGACACCATGGAGCAGGGCCGCGAGCCGGACGACGTCGCGCTGCTGCTGGCCAGGCTCGGCCACGGCCAGGCCGGCACCCCGACGGCCGGCTGGACGCTGCCCGCGGAGCCGACAGCCGTTTCCCGGGCCCGCCGGCTGGTCCGCGCCACGCTCGCCGAGTGGGGCGTCGAGGCGCTGACGGACACCGCGGAGCTGCTGGTCAGCGAGCTGGTCACCAACTCGGTCCGCTATGCGAGCGCACCCATCGGCGTACGGTTGACGCTGGGCGAGACGCTGCTGGTCGAGATCTCGGACCCGCTGCCCGACCCGCCCCGCGAACGCCACGCGGCCGAGGCCGACGAGGGCGGCCGGGGCCTGGAACTCGTCCGCCGGCTCGCGCTCCGCTGGGGCGCCCGGGCGGAGGGCATGGGCAAGGTCGTCTGGTTCGAGCAGCCACTGCCGGGTAATGAGCCCGACGAGCCGTGAGCGAACGCGGCGAGCCAACCGTCAAGAGGTGCGCGCGGGCGGACGTCCTCCGCCGGGCGCAGCCGGGCGGGTACCGGGGCCGAGCAGGACGCGAGTAGAACGGAGCCGCATATGCCAACGGGAGGCCGGGGGGAGCGCGCGCTCCGGAAGGGGGCGCGAGCGTGGCATTGTGGTTGCGCGGGCGGTAGGACAAAAACCTTCGCCCGATCTGATGTTGTGATGTTGAGGGCGTGTGAACGTACCCCTCGATGATGAATACTCGGTCTTCTCGACATCCGGACGGTCGCGGGTTTGGAGGGGTCGGTCCGTTGAACAGCACCCCGGCGCGTAGTGCGCCGAGCAGCAGCGGTCATGCCGCTGTGCCCGGGCAGGCCGGTTCCCCACACCTGCCCGCCCTGGCGGCCTCCCAGGCCGCACCCCCCGGGCAGGGCCAGGCCGCCCGCCCGGCGGCCGGCACCGGCCAGTGGGGCGCCGGGGACCCGGGCTCGATCTACGACTACATCCGGGTCGCCACCTTCGCGATCGGCCCGGACGGCCGGATCAGCCAGTGGAGCGACCGCGCCGCGGAGTTCTTCGGCCTGCCCGCCGTCGAGGCGGTCGGCTCGGACCCGATCACCACCTTCGTGCCGCGCGAGCTCTGGCAGCGCGGCCGCGCCCGGCTGGAACGCACCCTGGCCGGCGAGGAGTGGGTCGGCACCGCGCCCTACCGTGACGCCACCGGCGGCGAGGGCCTCGCCGAGCTCTACCTGATGCCCGACACCGCGCTGCCCACCGCGGGCGCCACCTGTCTCGCCGTCGACCTCGGCCGGCTGCGCCGGATCGAGACCGACCTGGCGGCCTCCGAGGCCGTCTTCGGCCAGACGCCCACCGGCTTCATCCTCTTCGACGACCGGCTCCGGCTCCAGCGCGTCAACGACGCCTTCGCCTCCGGGATGGGCCTCGCCCCCACCGACCTCGAAGGCCTCACCGCGCACGACCTCTTCCCCAGCTCCGAGGCCGACCGGCTGACCGCCGCGCTGCGCAAGGTGCTCGCCACCGGCCAGCCCGTCTTCGACCTGCGCTTCCACTCGGCCGTCCCGACCCGCGAGGGCAACCGGCTCTGGGCCGTCTCGCTCTACCGGCTCGACGGCTCGGCCGGCCGGCCGATGGGCGTCGCCGGGCAGGTCTCGGACGTCACCAGCCGGCACGTGGCCGAGCGCGAGGCCGACGGCGTGCGCCGCAACCTGGCGCTGCTCAACGAGGCCAGCGCCCACATCGGCTCCACGCTCGACCTGGAGACCACCGCCAAGGAGCTGCTGGACGTCGTCGTCCCGCCGTTCTGCGACCTCGCCACGGTCGACCTCTACACCGCGCTGCTCTCCGGCGAGACCGTCCCCAGCGCCGGCCGCTACGGCGACGGCGTGCTCACCGACGGCAGCGGCGAACTGCGCCGGGTCGCCGTCTCCAGCGTGGTCGGCGGAGCCTCCTCGGTGCTCGGGTCGGTCACCGGCCTGCCGATCGCCGAAGCCGGCGGCACCCTCTGCTACCCGCGCCGCTCCCCGCACGCGCGGGCGCTGCGCACCGGCCGCAGCGTCGTCCCCGAGCCCGGGCCCGACCCGCTGCTGCGCTCCACGCTGATCGTCCCGCTGGTCGCCCGCGACCAGGTGCTCGGTCTGGTCCAGCTCTCCCGGGCGATCGGCAGCGAGCCCTTCGACGCCCGCGACGTCGCCATCGCCGAGGAGCTGGTCGCCCGGGCCGCCGTCTGCATCGACAACGCCCGGCTCTACCGACGCGAGCACGAGCGCGCCCTGATCCTCCAGCGCAGCCTGCTGCCCCCGGGCAACCCGGCCGCCAGCGGCCTGGAGATCGCCTGCCGCTACCTGCCCAGCAACAACAACACCGAGGTCGGCGGCGACTGGTTCGACGTCATCCCGCTGCCCGGCAACCGCACCGCCCTGGTCATCGGCGACGTGATGGGCCGCGGCCTGCGCGCCGCCGTCGCCATGGGCCAGCTGCGCACCGCCGTCCGCACCCTGGCCATGCTCGACCTCGACCCCGCCGAGGTGCTGACCGCCCTCGACGAGATCGCCCGCGGCCTCGGCGACGACACCGCGCCCGCGGCGCCGCCCGCCCCGTACGGGCGGCTCACCTCGACCGCCGACGAGGAGGCCCGCGAGGTCTACCTCGCGACCTGCGTCTACGCGGTGTACGACGCCGTCACCCGCCGCTGCACCTTCGCCAACGCCGGCCACCTGCCGCCCGTCCTGCTCAGCCCCGGCGAACCCGCCCGGATGCTCGACGTGCCGCCCGGCCTGCCGCTCGGCGTGGGCGGCGAGCCGTTCGAGGAGGTCGAGCTGACCCTGCCGGACGGCGCCGTGCTCGGCCTCTACACCGACGGCCTGGTGGAGAGCCGCAAACACCAGCTCGACGAGGGCCTGCGCGCCTTCCGCACCGCGCTGTCGGCCGACGGCAAGGGCCTGGAGGAGCTCTGCGACCACGTCCTCGGCGAGCTCAACCCGCACCACGGCGAGGACGACATCGCCCTGCTGATGGCCAAGGTGCACGCCTTCCCCGAGGACGCCGTCGGCCAGTGGTTCCTGCCGCCCGAGCCCACCTCCGTCGCCAAGGCCCGCGAGCAGGCCTGCAGCTGGCTGCTGGCGCGCGGCCTGGACGAGCTGGTGGACACCACCGAGCTGCTGGTCAGCGAGCTCGTCACCAACGCGCTGCGGCACGGCAGGGGCGAGATCCGGCTCCGGCTGCTGCGCGACAGCTCCATGGTCTGCGAGGTCTGGGACGACGGCTACGCCCAGCCGCGCCAGCGGCGTGCCCAGGAGACCGACGAGGGCGGCCGCGGGCTCCAGCTGGTCAGCCTGCTGGCCGAGCGCTGGGGCAGCAGGCGCACGCCCAAGGGCAAGATCGTCTGGTTCGAGCTGTCGCTCTGACCCGGACGGGCTGTCCGCCGTCCGGGTGCAGTCGCCCGCCGGCCCGCCGTGTCGGCGGGCCGGGCCGCGGCCCGGCGGCGTTCGATGGCCGCCATGCGCGTCCGCCAGCCCACCGCAGCCGCCGTCGCCGCGCTGCTGCTCGCCACCGGGACCGTGGCCGGCTGCTCCGGAGCCCCGGCCCCGGCCCGCACCCCGGCGCCCGTCCCGTCCTCCGCCGCCCCCACCGCCGTCACCGGTGACGTCCGCCCGTACGACCGGGCCGGGGTCCGGGACGGCGGCACGCTGCGCTGGGCGCTGGACGCCGTCCCCACCACGCTGAACCTCTACCAGTCCGCGGCGACCGCCGACTCGGCGCTGCTCGCGCACGCCCTCTACCCCGCGCTGTTCCGGCCGGACGAGCACGGCCGGGTCGTCCCCGACCCGGACTACCTGCTCGGCGCCGAGTCCACCCCGCCCGGGCGGCTGCCGCAGGTCGTCACCTACCGGCTCAACCCGCACGCCGTCTGGAGCGACGGCACCCCGCTCTCGGCCGCCGACTTCACCGCCCAGCGGGCCGCCCTCTCCGGCCTCGACCCCGCCTACACGGGCACCCGCCCGGCCGGCTACGACGCGATCGACTCGATCACCCAGGGCGCGGACCCCGCCGAGGTCAAGGTCACCTTCCGGCAGCCCTGCGCCGAGTGGCGGGCGCTCTTCGGGCCGCTCTACCCCGCCGCCGTGACCGCCTCCCCGGCGGCCTTCAACCGGCCGCTGGCCGGCGGTCCGCAGCCGACGGCCGGGCCGTTCGTGCTCTCCGGGCAGGACGGGTACGACCCGGCGGGCGGGCGGGTCACCCTGGTCCGCAACCCGCTCTGGTGGGGGGACCAGCCCAAGGCCGACCGGATCGACTTCCTCGCCACCCCGCCCGAACGCCGGCTCGACGCGCTCGACCAGGACCGGCTGGACATCGCACCGATCACCGCGGCCGTCGACCGGGCCCAGGCGGCGCCCGGCACCTCGGCCGACCGCGCCGAGGCCGCCACCCAGGCGTTGCGCCGGGCCGAGGCGCTGCCCGGCGTCACCGTGCACCGGGCCGCCGCGGCCTCGCTCACCCAGCTCACCCTCAACGCCGCCCGCGCCCCGCTCACCGACCCGGCCGTCCGGCAGGCCGTCGCCCGGGCCGTCGACCGACGGCGGATCGCCGACGCCGCCCTCACCCCGCTCGGCCTCGCCCCCGCCCCGCTCGGCAGCCACCTGTTCGCCGGCGACCAGGACGGCTACCGGGACAACGCGGACGCCCTCGGCCCGGCGGACGCAGGCAGACTGCTGGACGCGGCCGGCTGGAAGCGGCCCAAGGGCGGTGGCACCCGGACCAAGGACGGCCGACAGCTCTCGCTCACCCTGCTGATCCCCTCGGACTCCGCGACCGCCCGCCGCACCGCCGACGCGCTGGCGGCCGGCCTCGCCGGGGCGGGCATCGCCGTCCGCCCGCAGGCGGTGCCCGCCGAGACCTTCGTCCGGACCGGCCTCGCCACCGGCGGTTACGACCTCGCCCTCTTCTCCTGGCCGGCCGGCCCCACCCCCGCCGTCGACCAGCGCCCCGTCTACGCCAAGCCCCGCCCCGGTCCGGACGGCGCCCTGGAGACCGGCACCAACTACGGCCGCTCGGGGACGGAGGAGATCGACCGCCTCTTCGACCGCGCCACCGCCGAACTCGACCCGGCCGCCCACCTCGCCCTCCTCCAGGAGGCGGACACCCGGATCTGGCAGCTCGGCCACTCGGTGCCGCTGTTCCAGCGCCCGGAGCTGGTCGCCGTCCGGACCGGCATCGCCGGCGCGGGCGCCTGGGGCTACGGCTGGCCCCGCTTCCAGGACGTCGGTCTGCTCACCGGCTGACCGGGGCCGCCCGGGCGCCCGCGGAGGCCCGCGCCCGGACGGAGGGAGTGAGGCGTCTGCCGGGTGAACGGGACGTGATCCACCTGTGATCTTGATCCCGCCCGACCTGCTCGTTTCGGCCCACCTGGGCGGTTCCCCGTACGATAGGAGGAAGCCGTGGCATGTCCTGCCCGGCGGGTGGACCGGTAGTAGCAGGCGGAACGGGCGGCGGCGATCGACAGGGATCGCCGGTCGGCGTCACGCAGCCGGGCGCCGTAACCCACGATTCCGGGAGAATCCGCTCAGCATGCCCACGCGCAATGACATCCGCAACGTTGCCATCGTCGCCCACGTCGACCACGGCAAGACCACGCTGGTCGACGCCATGCTGAAGCAGGCCGGCGCCTTCGCCGCCCACCAGCACCTCGACGACCGGATGATGGACTCCAACGACCTGGAGCGCGAGAAGGGCATCACCATTCTCGCGAAGAACACCGCCGTGAAGTACCACCCCAAGGAGGGTGGCGCGCCGATCACGATCAACATCATCGACACCCCCGGCCACGCCGACTTCGGTGGCGAGGTCGAGCGCGGCCTGTCGATGGTCGACGCGGTCGTGCTGCTGGTCGACGCCTCCGAGGGCCCGCTGCCGCAGACCCGCTTCGTGCTCCGCAAGGCGCTGACGGCCAAGCTGCCGGTCATCCTCTGCATCAACAAGACCGACCGTCCGGACTCCCGGATCGACGAGGTCATCAACGAGACCTACGACCTCTTCCTGGACCTCGACGCCACCGAGGACCAGATCGAGTTCCCGATCGTCTACGCCTGTGCGCGTGACGGCGTCGCCTCGATGACCAAGCCGGAGAACGGCACCGTTCCCGCGGACAGCGAGAACCTGGAGCCGTTCTTCTCCACCATCCTGGAGCACGTCCCGGCACCGACCTACGACGAGGACGCGCCGCTCCAGGCCCACGTCACCAACCTGGACGCCGACAACTTCCTCGGCCGTATCGCGCTCTGCCGGGTCGAGCAGGGCGAGCTGCGCAAGGGCCAGCAGGTCGCGTGGATGAAGCGCGACGGCTCGGTCCAGCAGGTCAAGATCACCGAGCTGCTGATGACCGAGGCGCTCACCCGCAAGCCGGCCGAGGTGGCCGGCCCCGGCGACATCTGCGCCGTCGCGGGCATCCCGGAGATCATGATCGGCGAGACCCTGGCCGACCTGGAGAACCCGGTCGCGCTGCCGCTCATCACGGTGGACGAGCCGGCCATCTCGATGGTCATCGGCACCAACACCTCGCCGCTGGTCGGCAAGGGCGGCAAGGGCCACAAGGTCACCGCCCGCATGGTGAAGGACCGCCTGGACCGCGAGCTGATCGGTAACGTCTCGCTCCGCGTGCTGCCGACCGAGCGTCCGGACGCCTGGGAGGTCCAGGGCCGTGGCGAGCTGGCGCTGGCCATCCTGGTCGAGACCATGCGTCGGGAGCTGTTCGAGCTGACCGTCGGCAAGCCGCAGGTCGTCACCAAGGTCATCAACGGCAAGACCCACGAGCCGGTCGAGCGGATGACCATCGACAGCCCCGAGGAGTACCTCGGTGCGATCACCCAGCTGATGGCGACCCGCAAGGGCCGCATGGAGACCATGACGAACCACGGCTCCGGCTGGGTCCGCATGGAGTTCATCGTCCCGTCGCGCGGCCTGATCGGCTTCCGGACCCAGTTCCTGACCGACACCCGCGGTACCGGCATCGCGCACAGCATCTTCGAGGGCCACGAGCCGTGGTTCGGCGAGCTGCGGATGCGCAACAACGGTTCGCTCGTGGCGGACCGCGCGGGCGTCGTGACGCCGTTCGCGATGATGGGCATCCAGGAGCGCGGCACGCTCTTCGTCGAGCCCACCACCGAGGTGTACGAGGGCATGATCGTCGGCGAGAACTCGCGCCAGGACGACATGGACATCAACATCACCAAGGAGAAGAAGCTCACCAACATGCGTGCCGCTTCCTCCGACACCACCGAGAACCTGGTGCCGCCGCGCAAGCTCTCGCTGGAGCAGTCGCTGGAGTTCTGCCGCGAGGACGAGTGCATCGAGGTGACCCCGGAGACCGTGCGTATCCGCAAGGTCGTCCTGGACCAGAAGGAGCGCGGCCGTTCCGCTTCGCGCGCCAAGAAGGCCTGACGACCGGGTTTAGCCGGCCTTTGGCCTGAATCGTTCGCCCCCCTTTCCAGTGGAGAGGGGGGCGAACTTTTTCACTACTCCAAGTTGTCGACGCGCGTATAAACGGAATAGCGCTTACCACGGCAGGGTGTCCGCTGAGCGAACGTGACAGTCCGTCATTCATGACGACTGTCCGTTTAATGCCTGTCTGGGTATGCCTCATATGTCCGATTTTCGAAACTTACCGACCGTTCATGTGACCTAATTGAGATCGGCAGTGGTCACTTTCGTGTCCGTGCGTGACACATAGTGGGTGCAGTCAGGCTCGGGTCAAGGGTTAACGCGCAGGGGTGCGCGCCGAAACCACGAGCGCGGACGGCACAACGGAAGCGGCGTCAGCCGCCCGCGGTGCTCTCCTCGTTGGAAAGTCGATTTCAGGAGGCATCCCCCATGCGCGGTGCAACCCAGACCAAGTGGATCGTCGCGGCGACCGCTATCGCCCTCGCGGCTACCGCTTGCAGCACCAGCTCGAAGAGCGAAGACAAGGCTTCTTCTGGCGGTGGCAGCATCGCCGTCCAGCTCGGTGAGCCGCAGCACGGTCTGGTTCCGCAGAACACCGCGGAGTCGGAGGGCACCGAGGTCGAGAACGCCCTCTTTGCCGGCCTGGTCGACTACGACTTCAAGACCAACGCCCCGACCCTGCGCGTGGCCGAGTCGATCGAGACCGCCGACAGCAAGGTCTGGACGATCAAGCTGAAGGACGGCTACACCTTCCACAACGGCGAGAAGGTCACCGCCAAGTCCTTCGTCAAGGCGTGGAACTGGGGCGCCAACCAGGACAACGCCGCCGAGGGCCTCCCCTTCTTCGCGAAGATCGAGGGCTCCGAGGAGCTGGCCCCGGGCAAGGACAAGAAGCCCACCGCCACCGAGCTCAAGGGCCTGAAGGTCGTCGACGACAAGACCTTCACCGTCACCCTGTCGGCGCCGTTCTCGCAGTTCAAGACCATGCTCGGGTACAACCCGTTCTACCCGCTGCCGGAGGCGTTCTACGCCGACCCGAAGGCCTTCGGCGACAAGCCGATCGGCAACGGCCCGTTCGAGATGGACGGCAGCTGGGAGCACAACAAGCAGATCAAGGTCAAGCGCTACGAGAACTTCCCGGCCTCGGACGGCAAGGCGAAGCTCCAGGGCGTCACCTTCAAGATCTACGACAACCTGGACACCGCGTACAACGACCTGCGCGCCGACAACATCCAGGCCACCGACAAGCTCCCGATCTCGGCCCTGGCGACCGTCAAGAGCGAGTTCGGCGACCGCTACATCTACAAGCCGGAGTCCGGCGTCGGCTACATCGGCTTCCCGATCGCCAGCAACCCGGCCGCCTACGGCAAGCCGGAGATCCGCAAGGCGATCTCGATGGCGATCGACCGCGAGGCGATCACCAAGACCATCTTCTCGGGCACCCGCGTCCCGGCCGACGACTTCGTCAACCCGCTGATCCCGGGCTACCGCAAGGGCGCCATGGGCGACGCGGCGAAGTACGACCCGGCCAAGGCCAAGGAGCTGTGGACCACCGCCGGCGGTGTCCCGAACAACACGATCGAGCTCGGCTACAACGCTGACGGCGGCCACAAGGAGTGGGTCGAGGCCGTCGGCAACCAGCTGAAGAAGAACCTCGGCGTCGAGGTCACCTTCAAGCCGTTCGAGAAGTTCGGCAAGATCCTGGACGCGCTGGGCGCGAAGCAGTACCAGGGTGCCTTCCGCATGGCCTGGTCGATGGACTACCCGTCGATCGAGGACTACCTGCGCCCGATCTTCTCCAAGGTCGCGATCGAGAACGGCTCGAACTACGGCGGTTACGTCAACGACAAGTTCGAGGCGCTGCTGGACCAGGCCGACCAGGCCAAGACGGACGACGAGGCCATGAAGCTGTACCAGCAGGCCGACGACATCCTGGTCCAGGACCTGCCGTACATCCCGGTGTACACCTACATGTCCTCCGCGGCGTACAGCAAGAAGATCAAGAACTTCGACACCGACGCTCAGGGCCGCATGAACCTGGCCGACGTCGAGCTCGCCGGCTGATCCGGTAGTCAGACGAACGGGGGCGGGAGGACCGGACCACAGTCCGAGTCCTCCCGCCTCCCTTCCTTGTCCGAAAGTGTGGAGGTCTGATGGGCCGCTATGTCATCCGCCGACTGATACAGGCGATCCCTGTCCTGCTCGGTGCGACGCTGCTGATCTATGCGTTGGTCCACTATCTGCCCGGTGACCCGGTGCAGGCGCTGGCCGGCGAGAAGCGAGCCGACCCGATCGTGGCGGAGATGATCCGCCAGAAGTACCACCTGAACGACCCCTTCCTGGTCCAGTACTGGAACTACATCTCGGGGGTCTTCCAGGGGGATCTCGGTGAAAGCCTGACCGGTCGCGCTGTGACCGACATGATCAGTGAGGCGTTCCCGTACACCGTCAACCTCGCCCTGGTCGCCTTCATCATGGAAGCGGTCATGGGCGTGCTGGCGGGTGTCATGGCGGCCCTGCGCAAGGGCAAGTTCATCGACCAGCTGGTGCTCATCAGCACGCTGTTCGTGATCTCGATCCCGGTCTTCGTCACCGGCTTCATCCTCCAGCTGGTGCTGGGCGTGAAGCTGAAGAACGACTACGGCATCGACTTCTTCCCGGTCTCCTTCAACGAGGAGGACGGCCTGCGGGCCTACCTGCTGCCGGCCTTCGTCCTGGCGTCCACCTCGCTGGCGTACGTCGCCCGTCTGACCCGCACCAGCCTGATGGAGACCATGCGCGCGGACTACGTCCGCACCGCGGTCGCCAAGGGCCTGAAGCGCCGTCGGGTGATCGGCCGTCACGCGCTGCGCAACGCGCTGATCCCGATCGTCACCTTCCTCGGTGCCGACCTGGGCGGCCTGATGGGTGGCGCGGTCATCACCGAGAAGATCTTCAACATGCACGGCATCGGCGGCCTGCTCGCCCAGTCCGTGTACCAGAAGCAGGGCACGGTGATCGTCGGCATGGTCACCCTGCTGGTGATGATCTACCTCATCACCACCCTGCTCGTGGACCTGCTGTACGCCGTGCTCGACCCGAGGATCCGCTATGAGTGACACGATCACGAAGGGCCCCGAGGCCCAGCCCGAGGACAACAGCCCGAAGGCCGACCCGGCGAAGAACCAGAAGCCGGAGCGCGTCGCCAGTCTCTGGTCGGACGCGCTGGGCGACCTGCGCCGCAACCCGGTCTTCATCATCGGCGCCGTGCTGGTGTTCTTCCTCCTGGTCATCTCCGCGGTGCCCGGGTGGTTCACCGACGGCAGCCCGTTCGACGGCGGCGCCTGCGACCTCGCCAACTCCCTGAAGCGCCCGAGCGCCGAGCACTGGTTCGGCTACGACGTGCAGGGCTGCGACGTCTACACCCGCACGGTGTGGGGCGCGCGCAACTCGATCATCGTCGGTGTCCTGACCACGCTGCTGGTCACCGTCGCCGGTTCCCTCCTCGGCCTGCTGGCCGGCTGGAAGGGCGGCATCGTCGACAGCATCCTGTCGCGCTTCACCGAGATCTTCTTCTCCATCCCGCTGCTCCTCGGCGGCATGCTGATCATGTCGATGCTCGGCAAGGGCAACGCCTACACCGTCTCGCTGGTGATGGCGATCCTCGGCTGGCCGCAGATCTTCCGCATCATGCGGGCCTCGGTGCTGTCCAACAAGCACAACGACTACGTGATGGCGGCCCGTGCGCTGGGCGCCAGCAGCAGCCGGATCACCTTCCGGCACATCGTGCCGAACGCCATCGCTCCGGTCATCGTGATCTCCGCGATCAGCCTGGGCGTCTACATCGGCGCCGAGGCGGCGCTGTCCTACCTCGGCATCGGCGTGCAGTCCCCGGAGATCTCCTGGGGCCTGATGATCAGCGACGCGTCGGTCCGCTTCCTGGCGGCCCCGCACGTCCTGCTCTTCCCGTCGGCCGCGCTGAGCGTCACCGTGCTGGCCTTCATCATGCTCGGCGACGCGGTCCGCGACGCCCTCGACCCGAAGCTCCGCTGAGAGAAGAGGTGACGACCCGATGACCACCGTGATCGAGAAGAACCAGAAGAGCGGCCGCCTTGAGGTTGGCACCCCGCTGCTGGAGGTCAAGGACCTCCACGTGGAGTTCCACACCCGGGACGGCGTCGCCAAGGCCGTGAACGGCGTCAACTACTCCGTGTCCGCCGGTGAGACCCTGGCGGTGCTCGGCGAGTCCGGCTCCGGCAAGTCGGTGACCGCCCAGACCATCATGGGCATCCTCGACATGCCCCCCGGCAAGATCAGCCAGGGCCAGATCCTCTTCCGCGGGCAGGACATGCTCGCGATGAAGGAGGAGGAGCGCCGGCTGATCCGCGGCCAGAAGATCGCGATGATCTTCCAGGACGCGCTCTCCTCGCTGAACCCGGTGATGACCGTCGGTGCCCAGCTCGGCGAGATGTTCCGGGTGCACCGCGGCGCCTCCAAGAAGGAGGCGCGGGAGAAGGCCATCGAGCTGATGGAGCGGGTGCGCATCCCCGCCGCCAAGCAGCGCGTGGGCGACTACCCGCACCAGTTCTCCGGCGGCATGCGCCAGCGCATCATGATCGCCATGGCGCTCTCCATGGAGCCCGACCTGATCATCGCCGACGAGCCCACCACCGCCCTGGACGTCACCGTCCAGGCCCAGGTGATGGACCTGCTCGCCGAGCTCCAGGCCGAGTACAACATGGGCCTGATCCTGATCACCCACGACCTCGGCGTGGTCGCCGACGTCGCGGACAAGATCGCCGTCATGTACGCGGGCCGGATCGTCGAGACCGCCCCGGTGCGCGACCTGTACGCCAACCCGGCGCACCCCTACACCAAGGGCCTGCTCCGCTCCATCCCGCGCCTGGACCAGAAGGGCCAGGAGCTGTACGCGATCAAGGGCCTTCCCCCGAACCTGCTGAAGGTTCCGGCCGGCTGCGCGTTCAACCCCCGCTGTGACTTCGCCACCGACCTGTGCCGCACGGAGATCCCGAAGCTGCACCAGGTGTCCGACAAGGACGGCAAGGAGCTCACCGGCCGCCGCAGCGCGTGCCACCTCTGGAAGGAGACCCTCCATGGCTGAGCCCATCCTGGAGGTCAAGGACCTGGTCAAGCACTACCCGCTGACCCAGGGCATCCTCTTCAAGAAGCAGGTCGGCGCGGTCAAGGCGGTCGACGGCATCTCGTTCGACCTGATGAAGGGCGAGACGCTCGGCATCGTCGGCGAGTCCGGCTGTGGCAAGTCCACGCTGGCCAAGGTGCTGATGAACCTGGAGCGGGCCACCTCCGGCCAGGTCCTGTTCAAGGGCGAGGACATCTCCAAGCTGTCCGGCGCGGCCCTCAAGGCCGTCCGCCGGAACATCCAGATGGTGTTCCAGGACCCGTACACCTCGCTGAACCCGCGCATGACGGTCGGCGACATCATCGGGGAGCCGTTCGAGATCCACCCCGAGGTGGCTCCGAAGGGCGACCGCCGCAAGGCCGTCCAGGACCTGCTGGACGTCGTCGGCCTGAACCCGGAGTACATCAACCGGTACCCGCACCAGTTCTCCGGCGGCCAGCGCCAGCGCATCGGCATCGCCCGCGGCCTCGCGCTCAAGCCCGAGATCATCATCTGCGACGAGCCGGTCTCCGCCCTGGACGTCTCCGTCCAGGCGCAGGTCATCAACCTGCTCGACCAGCTGCAGAGCGAGTTCGAGCTGTCGTACATGTTCATCGCGCACGACCTCTCCATCGTCCGGCACATCTCCGACCGCGTCGGCGTGATGTACCTCGGCAAGATGGTCGAGATCGGCACCGACGAGGAGATCTACGACAACGCCACGCACCCGTACACCCAGGCGCTGCTCTCCGCGGTGCCGGTGCCGGACCCGACGGCGCGCGAGAGCCGTGACCGGATCATCCTGACCGGCGACATCCCCTCGCCGGCCAACCCGCCGTCCGGCTGCCGCTTCCGCACCCGCTGCTGGAAGGCGGAGGACCGCTGCTCCACCGAGGTCCCGCTGCTGGCGGTGCCGGAGGTGCTGAGCGGCCCGGCCAAGCACCAGTCGGCGTGCCACTTCGCCGAGGTGCGGGAGACGGCCGCCGCCGTCTGATCCCGAGCGTTCCCCGGAAGGGCCCGCGGCCGTCGTGCCGCGGGCCCTTCCGGCGTTCCGTCAACTCCTGGTGGGGTCCGTTGCACCCGTCCGGGGGTACCCGACTCGCGCCGCCGCCGGGGCGAGCTTCTCATGGGGTGTGATGCGACACACACCTTGAGGAGGGACCTCCATGCCCGCAGCCACTCGTGCTCGATGGGTCCTCGCCGGCGCGACATCCGTGGCCCTGGTGGCCAGTGGGTGCAGCAGCAGCGGAGGCGGCGGCAGTTCGTCGGACAGCAGCAAGACCTTCAGCTACCAGAGCAGTGAGCCGCAGAACCCGTTGCAGCCGGCGAACGCCAACGAGACCGGTGGCGGTCGCATCATCCAGAACCTCTTCAAGGGGCTGGTGGACTACGACCCCAGCAACGCCACGATCCGGATGCAGGTCGCGGACAGCATCAACACCAGCGACTCGCAGACGTTCAACGTCACGCTGAAGAGCGGCTGGACCTTCCACGACGGCACGCCGGTCAAGTCGAACAACTTCGTGGACGCCTGGAACTGGGCCGCGACCACCACCAACAACCAGATCAACAGCTCCTGGTTCTCCGACATCGAGGGCTACCAGGACGTCCACCCCGCCAGTGGCCAGCCGACCACGACCAAGATGTCCGGCCTGACCGTCGTCGACGACACGCACTTCACCATCAAGCTGAAGAACAAGGTCTCGTACTTCGAGTACAAGCTCGGGTACATCGCCTTCTCCCCGCTGCCGGACGCCTTCTTCAGCGACCCGACCGGGTACGGGCAGAAGCCGGTGGGCAACGGCCCCTACCAGTTCGTCAGCTGGGACCACAACCAGCAGGTGGTGACCAAGACCTACCCGAACTACCAGGGCGTCGACAAGCCGAAGAACGGCGGCGTCGTCTTCAAGATGTACAGCACCGCCGAGGCCGCCTACGCGGACCTGCAGTCCAACAACCTGGACGTGATGGACCAGGTCCCGCCGTCCGCGCTGGCGACGTACAAGAACGACCTCGGCGACCGGGCGATCGACTCCCCGCAGGGTGCCATCCAGAACGTCGGCTTCACGCTGTACCAGGCGGACTGGGCCGCACCGGAGAAGGCCCAGGTCCGTCAGGGCATCTCGATGGCGATCGACCGCGACACCATCACCAAGACGGTGCTCCAGGGGTCGCGCGCGCCCGCCAGCGCCTGGGTCGCCGAAGGAGTCGAGGGGTACAAGGCGGGCCAGTGCGGCGAGTTCTGCACGTTCAACCCGGACAAGGCCAAGCAGCTGATCGCGCAGGGCGGCGGCGTCCCGGGCAACAAGCTGGCCATCACCTACAACGCGGACGGCGGCCACAAGGAGTGGGTCGACGCGGTCTGCAACTCGATCCGGCAGAGCACCGGCGTGGACTGCGTCGGTGACCCGAAGCCCGACTTCAAGACCGCCCGTGCGGCGATCACCGGCCACCAGATCGACGGCATGTTCCGGACCGGCTGGGTGCAGGACTACCCGCTGAACGCCAACTTCCTCGCCGACGTCTACCGCACCGGCGCCGCGTCCAACGACTTCGGCTACAGCAGCGCGCAGTTCGACAAGCTGTCCACCCAGGCGGACCAGGCGGACAGCGTCCAGGGCTCGGTGACCGGCTACCAGCAGGCCGAGGCCGTGCTGGCCACCGACATGCCGGCGATCCCGCTCTGGTACTACCGCACCAACTCGGGCTACTCCAGCAACGTCCAGAACGTGGCGTTCGACTCCTTCGGGAACCCGGCCTGGACCCAGGTCGAGGTCAAGGGCTGACAGTCACCCGTGCCGGCCCCGCCCTCCCCGCACGGGGGGCGGGGCCCGGGCACTAGGTCCGACGGCCCGCCGCCCCCGGTCGCGGGCCGACCAGTCACCCAGTCACCCAGTCACCTAGTCACCTAGGAAGGAGGCTCGGATGGGAAGTTACGTGCTGCGGCGGGTGCTGCAGATGATCCCGGTGTTCTTCGGCTCCACATTCCTGATCTTCCTGATGGTCTACACGCTGCCGGGCGACCCGGTCGCGGCGCTGTTCGGGGACAAGGCGGCCGACCCGGCGGTGGTGGCCAACCTGAAGCACCGGTACTACCTCGACCAGCCGCTGTGGAAGCAGTACCTGCACTACATGGGCAACCTGTTCCAGGGCGACTTCGGGACGAGCTTCACCGGACGGTCGGTCACCGACATCATGGCGGACGCCTTCCCGGTCACCATCCGGCTGGCCCTGATGGCCTTCGCCTTCGAGCTGATCGTGGGGCTGGCGCTGGGCCTGGTCTCCGGCCTCAGGCGGGGCAGCATCCAGGACACCCTGGTGCTGGTCCTGACCCTGGTGGTGATCTCGATCCCGGTGTTCGTGCTCGCGTACATCGCCCAGACGATCTTCGCGACCAACCTGGGCTGGGTCACTCCGACCGTCCAGAACTCCAAGGACCTCTCCCAGCTGATCCTGCCCGCGATCGTGCTGGGCTCGCTCTCCCTCGCGTTCGTCGCCCGGCTCACCCGGACGTCGATCGGGGAGAACCTGCGGGCGGACTACATGCGCACCGCGGTCGCCAAGGGCCTGCCCCGGCGGACCATCATCTCCCGGCACCTGCTGCGCAACTCGCTGATCCCGGTGGTCACCTTCCTGGGCACCGACCTCGGCGCGCTCATGGGCGGCGCGATCGTGACCGAGGGGATCTTCAACGTGCAGGGCATCGGCAACGTCCTGTACCGGGCGATCAACCAGAAGGAGGGGCCCACCGTGGTCGGCATCGTGACCGTCCTGGTGATCGTCTACCTCGTCGCCTCCCTGATCGTCGACCTGCTCTACGCGGTCCTGGACCCGAGGATCCGCTATGCCTGACGTGCACGACGAGAGCTCGTACGAGCGGCACCCCAAGCCCGGCGTCGACCACCTGGACTTCGCCGGCGAGCAGGGCATGGCGGTCGAGCTGGAGACCCTGGTGGAGGGGGACCCGGTCAAACGGGAGGAGGCCCGCAGCCTCTGGGGTGACGCCTGGCGGGACCTCCGGCGGCGCCCGATCTTCCTGATCTCGGCACTGCTGATCGTGCTCCTGATCCTGATGTCGATCTTCCCCTGGGCCTTCACGGACGCCAACCCCCGGAAGTCCGACCTGATCCACGACTTCCTCAAGCGTCCGGACTGGACCGACTTCTTCGGCGCCGGCTGGTTCGGCTACGACGGCCAGGGCCGGTCCATCTACGCCCGGGTGATCTACGGGGCCCGGGCGTCGATCACCGTCGGCATCTTCGTGACCCTGGGGGTCACCCTGCTCGGCGGGCTGACCGGCATGATCGCCGGGTACTTCGGCGGCGCGGTGGATGCCGTGATCTCCCGCATCATCGACATCTTCTTCGGCATTCCGCTGCTGCTCGGCGCGCTGGTCCTGCTGGGGGCCTTCTCCGCCCGCACGGTGTGGAGCGTGGTCATCGCCCTGGCGGTCCTCGGCTGGACGCAGATCGCGCGCGTCATGCGCGGTGCCGTCCTGACCGTCAAACAGGCCGACTACGTGGTGGCCGGGCGGGCGCTCGGCGCGGGCACCGGGCGACTGATGTTCCGGCACATCCTGCCGAACGCGCTCGCCCCGGTGATCGTCGTCGCCACCATCGCCCTGGGCGGCTACATCGCGACCGAGGCCACCCTGAGCTTCCTCGGCATCGGGCTGCAGGACCCGACCATCTCCTGGGGCATCGACATCGCCTCCGCGCAGAAGGTGATCCGGACCGCCCCGTACGTGCTCTTCTTCCCGGCCGCGGCGCTCTCCATCACCGTGCTGGCCTTCATCATGCTGGGCGACGCGGTCCGCGACGCCCTCGACCCGAAGCTTCGCTGAGCGAGGGGACTCATCGTGACCACAGCTGTCGACACCGGCAAGCCGAACCGGGAGGCGCCCTACGAGGGGCCGCTGCTGGACGTCCGCGACCTGCACGTCGAGTTCGTCACCCGGGACGGGGTGGCCAGGGCGGTCAACGGGGTCAACTACAGCGTCCGGGCGGGGGAGACGCTCGCGGTGCTCGGCGAGTCCGGTTCGGGCAAGTCGGTGACCGCGCAGGCGATCATGGGCATCCTGGACATGCCGCCCGCCCGGATCCCCCGGGGCGAGATCCGGTTCCGCGGCCAGGACATGCTCAAGATGGGGAGGGAGGAGCGGCGGAAGGTCCGCGGGCAGAAGATCGCGATGATCTTCCAGGACGCGCTCTCCTCGCTCAACCCCGTGCTCACCGTGGGGTTCCAGCTCGGCGAGATGTTCCGCGCCCACCACAACGCCTCGCGGAAGGAGGCCAAGGAGAAGGCCGTCGAGCTGATGGACCGGGTCCGCATCCCCGCCGCCAAGCAGCGGGTCAACGACTACCCGCACCAGTTCTCGGGCGGCATGCGCCAGCGCATCATGATCGCGATGGCGCTGGCACTGGAGCCGGATCTGATCATCGCCGACGAGCCCACCACCGCCCTGGACGTCACCGTCCAGGCCCAGGTGATGGACCTGCTGGCCGAGCTCCAGGCCGAGTACCACATGGGCCTGATCCTGATCACCCACGACCTCGGCGTGGTCGCCGACGTCGCCGACAAGATCGCCGTCATGTACGCCGGCCGGATCGTCGAGACGGCGCCCGTGCACGAGCTGTACGCGCGGCCCGCCCACCCGTACACCCGCGGCCTGCTGGACTCCATCCCGCGCCTGGACCAGAAGGGCCAGGAGCTGTACGCGATCAAGGGCCTGCCACCCAACCTGCTGCGGATCCCGCCGGGTTGTGCCTTCAACCCGCGCTGCCCGCGGGCCCAGGAGATCTGCCGCGGCCAGGTGCCGGAGCTCTTCCCGGTCACCGAGGACGACGGCAGGGAGATGGCCGGGCGGGGCAGTGCCTGCTTCTTCTGGAAGGAGACCCTCCATGACCGCTAACGGGGCCAGCGCGCTGGGGCCGGTGGTGCCGGAGGAGGTCGCGTTCGCGCAGGAGGTGCCGCCGGGCGAGCCGATCCTCGAAGTCCGGGACCTGGTCAAGCACTTCCCGCTCACCAAGGGCATCCTCTTCAAGAAGCAGGTCGGCGCGGTGAAGGCGGTGGACGGCGTCTCCTTCGACCTCGTCCAGGGCGAGACGCTCGGCATCGTGGGGGAGTCGGGCTGCGGCAAGTCCACGCTGGCCAAGGTGCTGATGAACCTGGAGCCGGCCACCGGCGGGTCGGTGCGCTACAAGGGGGAGGAGATCTCCCACCTCTCCGGGGCGGCCCTCAAGGCCGTCCGCCGGAACATCCAGATGGTGTTCCAGGACCCGTACACCTCGCTGAACCCGCGCATGACGGTCGGCGACATCATCGGGGAGCCGTTCGAGATCCACCCCGAGGTGGCTCCGAAGGGCGACCGCCGCAAGGCCGTCCAGGACCTGCTGGACGTCGTCGGCCTGAACCCGGAGTACATCAACCGGTACCCGCACCAGTTCTCCGGCGGCCAGCGCCAGCGCATCGGCATCGCCCGGGGGCTGGCGCTGAAGCCGGAGATCATCATCTGCGACGAGCCGGTCTCCGCGCTGGACGTCTCCGTCCAGGCGCAGGTGATCAACCTGCTGGAGCAGCTCCAGGGCGAGTTCAACCTCTCGTACATGTTCATCGCGCACGACCTCTCGATCGTCCGGCACATCTCCGACCGCGTCGGCGTGATGTACCTGGGGAAGATGGTCGAGATCGGCACCGACCTGGAGATCTACGACCACGCGACCCACCCGTACACTCAGGCGCTGCTCTCCGCGGTGCCGGTGCCGGACCCGACGGCGCGCGAGAGCCGTGACCGGATCGTGCTGACCGGGGACGTGCCGTCGCCGGCCAACCCGCCGTCCGGCTGCCGCTTCCGCACCCGCTGCTGGAAGGCGCAGGAGCGCTGCGCGGTGGAGGTGCCGCTGCTGGCCGGGCCCGTGTGGCTGGACGGGCTCGCCCGGCACGACTCGGCGTGTCACTTCGCGGCGGAGCGCGAAAATGAGCAGAGCGCGGCGGAGCGCGAGAGCGGGCCGGGTACCGCCGAGCGCGAGAGCGGGCCGGGCGCCGCCGAGAGTGAGAACGGTGGGGGGTCCGCCCCGCCGCCGCCGGAAACCGGTTGACACGGTCGTCCGGATCCCGAACCAGGGCGCGTCCTCCCATCGGAGGGCGCGCCCTCGCGTTGTCCTGCGGAAACACGGAATTCCCCGACCGAATTTGATCATTACGCTCCGTAAAGCATCGAATACCGGAGAATATTGTTCGTTATCCGGAATCCGGAGTACCGGCCTCCGTGCGCGATATGCAGGAATTTGGCGAGCATTGTCACGACTTGGTCTGAGCATGTAATTGAAAAGAGATGTGACGTGGATTCCGCCGGAGGGGTCGGGTGATCGATAGTTGCTCTGCGCGTATCAGTGGTCACCTCGCCAACTGTGCGGATCGGCCCTGAGATGTCGATCCTCGCCATGCCCGGCACACCGAGTGGCGGGGCGCCGTTCGTTCGTAAGCCCCTAAATCGAGGAGCAGTTGAATGAGGCTCACCAAGACGATGCGTTGGACCGCGCTGGCGGCCTGCACCGCGCTTGCGATCTCCGCGTGCAGCACCGGCAGCGACAAGAAGTCCTCGGACCAGGCGAACGGCGGGGGCAAGAAGGGCGGCTCGATCAGCATCGAGTCGGGTGAGCCGCAGCACGGCCTGGTGCCGCAGAACACGGCGGAGTCCGAGGGTGCCCAGGTCCTCTCGGCGCTCTTCGCCGGCCTCGTCGACTACGACCACAAGGACAACTCGCCGAAGCTGCGGGCCGCCGAGTCCATCGAGACCAGCGACGCCACGACCTGGACGATCAAGCTCAAGGACGGCTACACCTTCCACAACGGCGAGAAGGTCATCGCGCAGAACTTCGTCGACGCCTGGAACTACGGGGCGAACCAGGACAACGCGCAGGAGGGGCTGCCGTTCTTCGACAAGATCCTCGGCTCCGACGAGCTGGCGCCGGGCAAGGACAAGAAGCCCGCCACCGACAAGCTCAAGGGCCTCAAGGTCGTCGACGACAAGACCTTCACGGTCACCCTCAAGGCGCCGTTCTCCCAGTTCAAGACCATGCTCGGCTACACCGCGTTCTACCCGCTGCCGAAGGCGTTCTTCACCGACCCGAAGGCCTTCGAGGACGCGCCGATCGGCAACGGCCCGTTCCAGATGGACGGCAAGTGGGAGCACAACAAGCAGATCAAGGTGAAGCGGTACGAGAACTTCCCGGCGGCCGACGGAAAGGCCAAGCTGGATTCCGTCACCTTCAAGATTTACGACAAGCTGGATACCGCGTACAACGACCTGCGCGCGGACAACATCCAGATCACCAACAAGCTCCCGATCTCGGCGATGTCGACGGTCGCCCAGGAGTTCGGTGAGCGCTACATCTACAAGCCGGAATCCGGGGTCGGCTACATCGGATTCCCGATCTCGACCAATCCGGCGTTCGGGAAGCCCGAGCTGCGCAAGGCGATCTCGATGGCGATCGACCGCGAGGCGATCACCAAGACCATCTTCTCGGGCACCCGCAAGCCCGCCGACGACTTCATCAGCCCGATCATTCCGGGCTACCGCCAGGGTGCGCTCGGCGACGCCGCCAAGTACAACCCGGCGAAGGCGAAGGAGCTCTTCACCCAGGCCGGCGGTCTGCCCGGGAACACCCTGGAGATCGGCTACAACGCGGACGGCGGCCACAAGGAGTGGATCGAGGCGGTCGGCAACCAGCTGAAGAACAACCTCGGCATCGAGGTCACCTTCAAGCCGTTCGAGAAGTTCGGCGCGATCCTCACCGCGTTGGGCGACCACAAGTACTCCGGCGCCTTCCGGATGGCCTGGCAGATGGACTACCCGTCGATCGAGAACTACCTGCGGCCGATCTTCTCCAAGATCGCGATCGACAACGGCTCCAACTACGGCGGCTACGTCAACGAGGACTTCGAGGCCCTGCTGGCCAAGGCCGACAGCGCGAAGAGCGACACCGAGGGCATCAAGCTCTACCAGCAGGCCGACGACATCCTGATCAAGGAACTGCCGTACATCCCGGTGTACACGTACATGACCTCCGGCGCCTACACCAAGGCCGTGAAGAACGTGATCATCGACGCCCAGAACCGCATCGACCTCGCCAACGTCGAACTGGCCTGACCGCGACCCAGCCGACCGGCACGACCTGACGGGTGGCGCGGGTGATCCCCGCGCCATCCGGCAGCGGCGTGCCCCGAGCCACGAGGAGGCCGCATGGGCCGCTATGTGGTCCGCCGGATCATCCAGGCCATACCGGTGATTCTCGGCGCGACGTTCCTGATCTACGCACTGGTCTTCCTGCTGCCTGGCGATCCCATCACGGCACTGGCCGGTGAGAAGCGGCAGGACCCCGCTGTCGTGGCGGTCCTGCGCGACCGCTACCACCTGGACGATCCGTTCTTCGTCCAGTACTGGGACTACCTGGTCGGCCTGTTCAAGGGCGACTTCGGTGAGGACTACCGCGGCAACCAGGTCGTGGACGTCATGAAGACCGCCTTCCCCTACACCATCAACCTGGCGGTCACCGCCCTAGTGATCGAGATGGCGGTGGGCGTCACCGCGGGTGTGATCGCCGCCCTGCGGCGCGGCAGGTTCATCGACAACGTGGTGCTGATCTCGACCCTGATGGTCATCTCGATCCCGGTCTTCGTGATCGGCTTCGTGCTCCAGCTGATCCTCGGGGTGAAGCTCAACACCGACTACGGCATCGACTTTTTCCCGGTCTCGTTCAACGAGGACGCGGGCTTCCGGTCCTACCTGCTGCCGGCCTACGTCCTCGCCTCCACCTCGCTGGCGTACGTCGCCCGGCTCACCCGGACCAGCCTGATCGAGGTGATGCGAGCGGACTACGTCCGGACGGCGGTCGCCAAGGGGCTCTCACCGCTGCGGGTGGTGGTCCGGCACGGGCTGCGCAACGCGCTGATCCCGATCGTCACCTTCCTCGGCATGGACCTCGGCGGGCTGATGGGCGGGGCGGTGATCACCGAGGGCATCTTCAACATCCCCGGGGTCGGGCACCAGCTCTTCCAGTCCGTCTACCTGCGCGAACGCACCATCGTGGTGGGCATCGTGAGTGCCCTGGTGCTGGTGTACCTGCTCGCCAACCTGGTGGTCGACCTGATGTACGCCGTCCTGGACCCGAGGATCCGCTATGAGTGAGCCGACGAAGAGCGAGAACACGAGGGCGGCGATCCCGGGGCAGCCCGGCTCCGGGTCCGCCACGGGCGGGCCGGCCGCCGAGGCCGCCACGGCCACCAAGGACGGCAAGGACGGCAAGGGCGGGAGCGGCGGCAAGGGCGGCGAGCGGGTCGCCAGCCTCTGGACCGACGCCTGGTACGACCTGCGGCGCAACCCGCTGTTCCTGATCGGCGGGTTCCTGGTGCTGTTCATGGTGGCGCTGGCCGTCGCCCCGCAGCTGTTCACCGACGCGGACCCGAGGGCGGGGGGCTTCTGCAACCTGGCCGACTCGCTGAAGCGGCCCAGCGCGGACCACTGGTTCGGCTTCGACGTCCAGGGCTGCGACATCTACACCCGCACGATCTGGGGCGCCCGCAACTCGATCATCGTCGGCATCCTGACCACGACCCTCGTGGTCGCGGTCGGCGGTGCGCTCGGGCTCTGGGCCGGCTGGACCGGCGGGCTCTGGGACAGCTCGCTCTCCCGGCTCACCGAGATCTTCTTCGCCATCCCGCTGCTGCTCGGCGGCATGCTGATCATGTCCACCTGGGGCAAGGGCAACGCCTGGACGGTCTCCGCCGTGATGGCCGTGCTCGGCTGGCCGCAGATCTACCGGCTGATGCGCTCGGCGGTGATCTCCAACAAGCACAACGACTACGTGGTCGCGGCCAAGGCGCTCGGCGCCGGCACCGGACGGATCGTCACCCGGCACATCCTGCCGAACGCGGTCGCCCCGGTCATCGTGGTCTCGACGATCAACCTGGGCGTCTACATCGGTGCCGAGGCCGCGCTCTCGTACCTCGGCATCGGCATCCAGTCCCCGGCGATCTCCTGGGGCCTGATGATCAGCGACGCGCAGTCCCGCTTCCTGACCGCCCCCCATGTGCTGCTCTTCCCGGCCGCCGTGCTGAGCATCACCGTGCTGGCGTTCATCATGCTCGGCGACGCGGTCCGCGACGCCCTCGACCCGAAGCTGCGCTGAGGAGGGCCACGGACGATGAGTGACACGACGAGGCTGTCGAAGGACGCGGTACCGCGCCAGAACACGGTGGAGGTGACCGGCGGCGGCAGGGAGAGCCTGGTGCCCGGCACCCCGCTGCTGGAGGTCGACGACCTGCACATCGAGTTCCACACCCGGGACGGCGTGGCCAGGGCCGTCAACGGCGTGAGCTACGCGGTGTCGGCCGGGGAGACGCTCGCGGTGCTCGGCGAGTCCGGTTCGGGCAAGTCGGTGACCGCGCAGGCGATCATGGGCATCCTGGACATGCCGCCCGGGAGGATCACCGCCGGCTCGATCCGGTTCCGCGGCGAGGACCTGCTCACCATGAGCCCCAAGGAGCGCCGGGCGGTGCGCGGCCGGAAGATCGCGATGATCTTCCAGGACGCGCTCTCCTCGCTCAATCCGGTGCTCAGCGTGGGCTACCAGCTCGGCGAGATGTTCCGGGTGCATCAGGGCGCCTCGCGCAAGGAGGCGAAGGAGAAGGCCGTCGAGCTGATGGAGCGGGTGCGCATCCCCGCCGCCAGGCAGCGCGTGGGCGACTACCCGCACCAGTTCTCCGGCGGCATGCGCCAGCGCATCATGATCGCGATGGCACTGGCGCTGGAGCCGGACCTGATCATCGCGGACGAGCCCACCACCGCCCTGGACGTCACCGTCCAGGCCCAGGTGATGGACCTGCTGGCCGAGCTCCAGGCCGAGTTCAACATGGGCCTGATCCTGATCACCCACGACCTCGGCGTGGTCGCCGACGTCGCGGACAAGATCGCCGTCATGTACGCGGGCCGGATCGTCGAGACCGCCCCGGTGCACGAGCTGTACGCGCGGCCCGCCCACCCGTACACCCGCGGCCTGCTCAACTCGATCCCGCGGCTGGACCAGAAGGGCCAGAACCTCTACGCCATCCAGGGTCTGCCGCCGAGCCTGCTGCGGATCCCCGACGGCTGCGCGTTCAACCCCCGCTGCGACCGGGCGGCGGACCGCTGCCGCACCGAACTCCCGCGGCTGGTACCGGTGCTGGACGCCGACGGGGCCGACCTGCCGGGCCGCCGCAGCGCCTGCCACTTCTGGAAGGAGACCCTCCATGGCTGAGCCCATCCTGGAGGTCAGGGACCTGGTCAAGTACTACCCGCTGACCCAGGGCATCGTCTTCAAGCGGCAGGTCGGCGCGGTGAAGGCGGTGGACGGCGTCTCCTTCGGCCTGGAGAAGGGCGAGACGCTCGGCGTCGTCGGCGAGTCCGGCTGCGGCAAGTCCACGCTGGCCAAGGTGCTGATGAACCTGGAGCGGGCCACCGCCGGCGAGGTCCGGTTCAAGGGCGAGGACATCACCCGGCTCTCCGGGGCGGGGCTGAAGGCGGTGCGGCGGAACATCCAGATGGTGTTCCAGGACCCGTACACCTCGCTGAACCCGCGGATGACGGTCGGCGACATCATCGGGGAGCCGTTCGAGATCCACCCCGAGGTGGCGCCGAAGGGCGACCGCCGCAAGGCCGTCCAGGACCTGCTGGACGTCGTGGGGCTCAATCCGGAGTACATCAACCGGTACCCGCACCAGTTCTCCGGCGGGCAGCGCCAGCGCATCGGCATCGCCCGGGGGCTGGCGCTGAAGCCGGAGGTGATCATCTGTGACGAGCCGGTCTCCGCGTTGGACGTCTCGGTGCAGGCGCAGGTGATCAACCTGCTGGAGCAGCTCCAGAGCGAGTTCGGGCTGTCGTACATGTTCATCGCGCACGACCTCTCCATCGTCCGGCACATCTCGGACCGGGTCGGCGTGATGTACCTCGGCAAGCTGGTCGAGATCGGGACGGAGGACCAGATCTACTCCCACCCGACCCACCCGTACACCCAGGCGCTGCTCTCCGCGGTGCCGGTCCCGGACCCGACCGGGCGCGAGCAGCGCGAGCGCATCCTGCTCAGCGGCGACCTGCCGTCGCCGGCCAACCCGCCGTCCGGCTGCCGGTTCCGCACCCGCTGCTGGAAGGCCGAGGAGCGCTGCTCCACCGAGGTCCCGCTGCTGGCGGTGCCCTCCGCGCTGACCGGGCCGGCCGCGCACGAGTCGGCGTGCCACTTCGCCGAGGTGCGGGACGTGATCGGCGCGGGCTGAGCCGTCCGCCCGGCCGGACCGGGCCGGGCACGGGGGTCCGCCGACTCCGGTGCCCGGCCCCCTACTTGGTGAAGCCGACGTTCTCCCAGACGATGTCGGAGAGTCCCTGTGCACCGATGTTGGCGAGGTCGGCGCGGGCGCCGTACAGCTGCGGGCGCTGGTAGAGCGGCAGGATGCCGGCCACCTTCCACAGCTCGCCGTCGGCCTGGTTGATGGCCTCGAAGGCGGTGGCGGCGTCGGTCGCCGCCGAGGCCCGGTCGAGGGCGGAGTCGACGGCGGGACTGCCGGCCTGGGACTGGTTGGTGCCGCCGTTCTGGGCGAAGTTGGCCCGGTTGCCGCTGGCCGGGAACGGCGTGCCGAGCAGCGAGTACGCGGCGATGTCGAAGTCGTGCCGGTTGACGTACTTGTCGAAGAAGTCGTTGGCCTTCGCGGGGACGACGGTGACCCTGATCCCGACGTCCCTGAGCATCCGGACGGTGGCGTTGGCCTCGTTCTGGGCCTGGGTGACGCCGGCGGGGATGACCATCCGCAGGCTGAGCTCCTTGCCGTCCTTCCTCCGGACGTCGCCGTCGAGCTTCCAGCCGGCCGCGTCGAGCTTGCGGACGGCGTCGGAGGGGTCGTAGCGGCTGAGGCCGAGGGAGTTGTCCCGGTAGGCGTTCTGGTTGGCCACCAGCAGGTGGCTGTTGAGGGTGACGGCCGGCCAGTCGAGCCCGGCGAGGTCGGTGCGGGTGATGACGTCCCGGTTGATCGCCTGGAACACGGCCTGGCGGACGGTCGGGTCGGTGAGCGCGGGGCTCTTGCTGTTCAGGGTGAACTGGCGGAAGTCGGGCCCGCCGGCGCGGCGCACGGCGGCGCCCTTGGTGCTCTTGATCAGCTGGTAACCGGTCACGTCCGGACCGTTGTTGAAGAAGTCGACCGTGCCGTCGCCGAAGGCCCGGGCCATGGTGTTGGGGAGCATGGCGTGGAAGACGATCCGGTCCAGCATCGGCTTGTCGCCCCACCAGGCCGGGTCGGCGGCCAGGGTGACGGTCTGCGCCGCCTTGTCCAGCTTCTCGACCTTGAAGGGTCCGGCGGTGACCGGGATCGCGTCCGCGTAGGCGGTGTTGAACAGCTCCGGGGTGGCGACCCTGCTCGCGGGCAGCAGCGGGGCGTTGGCGGCGCCGTTGAACATGGACTGCCACTCGGAAAACGGCCGCTCGAAGGTCATCACGGCCTGGAACTCGTCCTTGCCCTTCTCGACCGCCGTGACCAGCTCGAAGCCGGTGCTGCTGGAGGCCTTGTAGGCCGGGTCGGTCCCGTTCAGCGCCCGCCAGTTGGCCTCGATGTCGCGCCAGGTGATCGGGGTGCCGTCGGACCACCGGGCCTTCGGGTTGAGCGTCCAGGTGACGACCTGGCGGCCGTCCCGCACCTCGGCGTGGGCGTCCTGCAGGTAGGCCGGGTTGACGGTCTGGGTGCCGGCCGCGTCGGAGCGGAAGAAGGTCGGCAGCAGCGGCTTGGTGACGGTGATGGTCGAGGACTCGCTGCCGTCGGCGTGGACCGGCGACCACTGGCTGGAGAACTGGGCGATCGCGACGTTCAGGGTGCCGCCCTGGCGCAGGTCGGCGCGGTCGTGCGGGTTGACGTCCACGGCGGTGAGCTTGGGCGTCTCCAGCGTGCTCGGGAGGGCCGCGGAGCCCTGGTCGCCGCTGCAGGCGCAGAGCGTCAACGAGAGCGAGACGGCGGTGAGACAGGCGACCAGGGCCGTGCGGCGTGACAGGTGGCGGCGGCCCATGGTGGTTCTCCCGATGCAGATGTGACAGGCGGCGTGCGTGGTGCGGCGTCACATCTTGCTGACCGGGGAGCGGAGTTGTCGAGGGGCGGGGCCCGGTGGGGGCCCCCCCCCCGGGAAAAGGGGGAGGCGACGGTGGAAATGTTTGTGCGGTGCGTGTAGGCCGGGTTGTGCGGTGGGATAAAAACAAAAAAAGGGTG